>NZ_CAHJWW010000062.1 GCF_903643035.1 Sphingomonas bacterium
GGCGGGAAGCGCCGACAGGTCGTCCAGCAGGCCGTCCGCCTCGATCGTCGCGTCGCGGCCCAGCACCGCCATCGAGCCGAGCGAGGCGCGGTCGCCCAGCGTCGCGTGGCCCAGCCGCAGCAGGCCGCCCTCCACCGCGCTGGTCGACAGGATCGCATAGCCGCTCACGACCGCGTCGTCGCCGATGCTGACGAGGTCCGGCGCGTCGATCGTCGTCCGGCCGAGATAGGCGCGCGTCCCGACCTTCGCGCCGAGCAGCCGGTAGTAGATGCGCATCATCGGCGTGCCGGCGAGGTACGGCGTCGCGAGCACGTCCATGAACCGGCGCACGAACCACCAGCGGAAGTAATACAGGCCCCACAGCGGATGGTCGCCGGCGCGATAGCGGCCGATCACCAGCCACTTCACCACGATCGACGACAGCATCGCCGCCGGCGGGATCAGGACGAAGCTGAGTCCGCTGAGCGTCAGCGCGGGGATGCGTTCCATGCGCGCGGCGAGGAACGTGTAGGCGAGATACGGGAAGAACCATTGCAGCCCGGCGACCGTGAAGATCGGCAGCAGCGCCACCGTCTGCGCGGCGTGGCACAGCCGGCGCTGCCAGTCGGGCGTGCGGTGGAAATCCGCCTCGCCGGTGCGTCGCGCGGCCGTGACCCCCCCGAGCCGAGCCGCGAGCCGAGCCGCGAGCCGAGCCGCGAGCGCGCGGATCGTCGGCGCGGCGTACACGTCCTCCAGCGACGTGCCCTCATACCCCGGCACGCGCCGCATGGCCGAGACGAGCCGCGCCGCTTTCAGCGAGTGGCCGCCCAGATCCTCGAACAGGTCGTCGGTGACGGACACCGCCTGCGGCGCGAACGAGGCCGCCCAGACGGCGTGGATCGCCGCCTCCACGGGCGTCGCGGGCGCGATCGGTTCGCGCCCGCCGACCGGATCGGCGGCGGGGCGGACCAGCGCCTTGCGATCGACTTTGCCGGACGCCGCCAGCGTCGGCAGCGCGTCCAGCAGCCGATAGGCGCCCGGACGCATGTAGTTAGGCAGGCGCTCGCCGACCGCGGCGCGGATCGCCGCCATGTCGGGAACGGCGGTCCCCCGCGCGACGAGAAAGGCGGCGAGCAGTTCCGCGCCGTCGTCGTCGCGGAACAGCTGCACCACCGCCTGCGCGACGCCCGGCTGCTCCCCCAGCACCGCCTCGATCTCGGCGAGCTCGACGCGGAAGCCACGGATCTTCACCTGCGTGTCGATCCGCCCGATGAACTCGATCTCGCCGCTCGCGTCGAGCCGGACGAGGTCGCCCGAGCGATAGACACGCTCCGGCCGCCCCGACGGGCCGGCGAACGGCGTCGTGACGAACTTGTCCGCCGTCAGGTCGGCGCGACCGACATAGCCGACGCCGACGCCCGGGCCGCCGATCACCAGTTCCCCCTCGGCGCCCGCCGCGACCGGCATCAGGCGGTCGTCGACGATCCACGCGCCGTAGCCGGGCAGCGGCCGGCCGATGGTGACGCGGCGCCCCGCCTGCACCTGCGTCCAGGTCGCCGTCACCGTCGTCTCGGTCGGGCCATAGGTGTTCAGCAGCCGCAGCCCCGGCCGCGCCCACCGCTGGACGAGGTCGGGCGGGCACGCCTCGCCGCCCAGGTTGACCAGCCGCAGCGCCGGCCAGTCCTGCTCCACCAGCGCCATCAGCGAGGGCACGACATGCCAGACGGTCGCGCCCCGCCCGGCCAGCGTCCTGGCGATATCGGGACCCGCCTTCGCCAGCGCCTCCGACGCGACCAGCAGCTCCGCCCCGGCGAAGAACGCGCTCCACATCGTCTCGACCGACATGTCGAACGCCAGGCTGAAGCCGCCGAACACCCTGTCCGACGGATCGATCGCCAGCACGGCGCTTTCGGAACGGACGAGATGGCAGGCGTTGGCGTGGGAGATCATCACTCCCTTCGGCCGGCCGGTCGTGCCGGAGGTGTAGATGATGTACGCAAGGTCGCCCGGCTCCGCGCCGGTATCGGCGCGGGTCAGCGCCGCCGGGCTGGCGGCGGCGAGGTCGCCAAGGTCGGTGTCCAGCGCCACCGCGGGGATCGCCATCTCGTCCAGCCGAGCGGATGCGGTGAGCGCGAGCCTCGCGCCGCTGTCGGTCGCGATGAAGTCGATCCGGTCCTTCGGGTATCCCCAGTCGACCGGCACATAGGCCGCGCCCGCCCACAGCGTTCCCAGGACCGCGAGATACTGGTCGAGCCCGCGCGGCAGGCAGACGAGGACCCGGTCGCCCCGCCCCACGCCCCGGTCGCGCAGGAAACGCGCCACGCGCAGCGCGCGGTCGCGCAGCTCGGCATAGGACAGCGACGGGCGGCGGGCGACCTCCGGATCCGCCCCGATCAGCCCGATCGCGCAGCGGTCCGGGTGGACGGCGCAGCTCCCGTCGAACAGCTCGTGCAGCAGCTCGTCGCGCGCATAGGGAGAACCGTCGCGCGGCGGGACCGCGGGGGCGATCGGGTTGACGATGCTGATCGCGGGGAAGGGGTCGGGAGCGGAGTCGGCGTGCGCGGTCGGAACGATGTCGAGCATCAAGCTGTAATTTCTCGAAAAAATAGCTGGGTATCAGACGGACGTTAGATGGTTAGGGCCGGTCGCGGCCGCCACCCCGCCTCAGTACGCGCGCGCGACCAGGATGCGCTCGACCGCGGGCTCGCCGGTGAACAGGCACGCGCCGTCGGCCGGGGCGGCGTCGACCGGCGTGTTGCGGATCGTCAGCTTCAGCGCCTTCAGCCGCTCCACCACCGCGTCGAGCGCCGCACCGGTCGGGCGGCTCCACTGCACCTCGACCCAGCCGGGCCGACGGATGCCGTCCGCGAAATGCGCCTCCAGCCCGGCCATGTCGGTCACGTCGCGCGCGATGCCCGCCTCCAGCCGGTCCCGCGCCTCGGCGTGGAGCGACGACTGGATGTCGACCAGCAGGTCCGGCACGTCGTCCGCGAAGCCGGCGAGCGGCAGGATCCGGCCATCGACCTTGCCCCCCTCGCGGTACAGCCGATCGCGGCGGATGACGGAGACGTTGCCGCCCGCGACGTCGCGGGCGCCGACCTCGATCACGACCGGCGCACCCTTCTTCACCCAGCCCCACCGCTTGGCGGTCGCCTTGGCGGGCTTAAGGTCCAGCAGCGCGCGGACGGGCTCGCCGAACGCGGACCGGGTCGCAAGTTCGGCCTGCAACGCCTTGCAATAGGCGACGATCGCCTCGTCCTCGGCTGAGTCGCGCAGCATCGGCACGATCACCACCTGCCACGGCGCGAGGCGCGGCGGCACGCGCAGCCCGTCGTCGTCGCCATGCGTCATGATGAGGCCGCCGATCATCCGCGTCGACATGCCCCAGCTGGTCGTGTTGGCGAGCTCCAGCTCGCCGGCCGCGTTCTGGAAGCGGATGCCCTGCGCCGACGCGAATTTGGTGCCCAGGAAGTGCGACGTGCCCGCCTGGAGCGCCTTGCCGTCCTGCATCATCGCCTCGATCGACCAGGTCTCGACCGCGCCGGGGAACCGCTCGTTCTCCGGCTTCTCGCCCGCCACCACCGGCATCGCCACGACGTCCTCGGAGAAGGCGCGGTACACCTCCAGCATGGCCCGCGTCTCCTCGCGTGCCTCGGCGGCGGTGGCGTGGGCGGTGTGGCCCTCCTGCCAGAGGAACTCCGACGTGCGCAGGAACATGCGCGTGCGCATCTCCCACCGCACGACGTTGGCCCACTGGTTGACCAGCACCGGCAGGTCGCGCCACGACTGGATCCAGCGCGCGAAGGCGGCGCCGATCACCGTCTCCGACGTCGGCCGCACCACCAGCGGCTCCTCCAGCTTCGCGGACGGGTCGGGCACGAGGCCACCCTTGCCATCGGCGATCAGGCGATGGTGGGTGACGACCGCCATCTCCTTGGCGAAGCCCTCGACGTGCTCAGCCTCCTTGGCGAAATAGGACAGCGGGATGAACAGCGGGAAATAGCAGTTCTCGTGCCCCGTCGCCTTGATGCGGTCGTCGAGCAGCCGCTGGATGCGCTCCCAGATGCCATATCCCCAGGGCCGGATCACCATGCAGCCGCGCACGCCCGACTCCTCGGCCAGATCGGCTTCGGTGACGACGGACTGGTACCAGGCGGCAAAGTCGGCTTCGCGGGTAACGGGCAGCGCGTGTTTCATGGCGGCGACGGATAGCCCAGCCCGGCCGCGTCATGCCAGCGAAACCCGATCAGCCGAACCGCCCCGCAAGCTCCGCCCGCAGCAGCCGCCGCGCGCGCAGCAGCATCTCGATCCGCATCACCGCGAAGGTGCCGAGCGCCAGCGCCAGCGCCCCGTCCGTCAGCACGCCGACGTCGAGATGCGCGGCGCGGCCGCCCGCCTGCGCGGCCGATTTCACGACGACCAGCGCGAGCAGGACCAGTATCCCGAGCGGCGACGCCTTCTGGCTGAGCGTCCGGGTCACAGGATCGACCTCGATCGCGATCGTCTTGCCGCGATACCAGCCAAGGCCGCAGCCGATCGCCAGTCCGCCGGCCGCGGCGAGCCACCCCGCCCCGTTCGGCGGATTGGTCGCGAACGCCGCCGCCACCATCGCGAGATAGATCGTCGGGACGATCCACAATTGCCCGAGCTTCAGCGGCCGCGACCGCGTCATGCGCCGCGCGCGGAAGGCGAACACGACCGCCACCACGACGATCGGGATCAGATACTGGACGATCCCGCCCGGCTGGACGACCTGACCATGCTGCATGAACGCCCCCCGGCTGTTGCGCGACGTGTCCTATCGTACCAACACAGCGTCGCCAAGCGCCTATTCGGCGGCCTGCGCCAGCGGGGCGTCCTTCCACGCCAGCACCGGCCTGCGCGCGGCCTGCGTCTCGTCGAGCCGGCGGCGGGGCGCGAAATGCGGCGCGGTCTTGAGGTCCGCGTCGCCGGCCCTCGCGCGCTCCGCCACGGCACGCAGCGCGCCGATGAACTGGTCGAGCGCCGCCTTCGATTCGGTCTCGGTCGGCTCCACCAGCATCGCGCCATGGACGACCAGCGGGAAATACACCGTCATCGGGTGGTAGCCCTCGTCGATCAGCCCCTTGGCGACGTCCAGCGTCGAGAAGCCCTCGGCGAGCCCCGCATCGGAGAACAGCGCCTCGTGCATGCACGGCCCCGAGCCTGCGAACGGCGCGTCGAGCGTGCCCTCCAGGCTGCGCAGGACGTAGTTGGCGTTCAGGACCGCGTCCTCGCTCACCTGGCGCAGACCGTCCGCGCCATGGCTGAGGATATAGGCCAGCGCGCGCGTGAACATGCCCATCTGGCCGTGGAACGCGGTCATGCGGCCAAAGCCGTCCGGGTGCCGGTCGTCCGCATCCTGTTCCTCGACCAGCGCGAGGTGACCGTCCCCGCGCCGTTCCACGAAGGGCAACGGCGCGAACGGTGACAGCGCCTCCGACAGCACCACCGGCCCCGACCCCGGCCCGCCGCCGCCGTGCGGGGTGGAGAAGGTCTTGTGCAGGTTGATGTGCATGGCGTCGACGCCGAGGTCGCCCGGCCGCACGCGGCCGACGATTGCGTTGAAGTTGGCGCCGTCGCAATAGACATAGCCGCCTGCCGCGTGGACGGCGTCGGAGATGCGTTTGAGGTCGCGCTCGAACAGTCCGCAGGTGTTGGGGTTGGTTATCATCACCGCCGCCACGTCCGGACCCAGCCGCTCCTCCAGCGCCGCGGTGTCGACCCGGCCGTCGGCGGCGGCGGGAATGTCCTCCACCGCGAAGCCGGCGAAGGCGGCGGTGGCGGGGTTGGTCCCGTGCGCGCTCTCGGGCACCAGCACGACGCGGCGGTGGCCCTCGCCCCGCTTCTCCAGCGCCGCCTTGATGCACAGCATCCCGCACAGCTCGCCGTGCGCGCCCGCCTTGGGGCTCATCGCGACGCCGTGCATGCCGGTCAGCCTGATGAGCCACACCGCCAGCTCGTTGACGACCGCCAGCGCGCCCTGCACCGTGTCGACCGGCTGGAGCGGGTGGACGTCGGCGAAGCCGGGCAGGCGCGCGACGCGCTCGTTGAGGCGCGGATTGTGCTTCATCGTGCAGCTGCCCAGCGGGAACAGCCCCAGGTCGATCGCGTAGTTCTGCCGCGACAGGCGCGTGTAGTGACGCACCGTCTCGGGCTCCGACAGGCCGGGCAGGCCGATGGCCGCGCGGCGGGTGAGCCCGCCCAGCCGGTCGTGGCCGACATCGCCCTCCGCGAAGTCGACGCCCGTCGTGCGGGTGGAGCCGATCTCGAAGATCAGCGGCTCCTCCAGCATCAGCGCGCGGTTGCCGGTGTGGGTGGGCGCGCCCTTGCCCCCTGCGCTCATCTCGGGACGCCAGCCGCTCTGGTTCAGGGTCATGCCATATGCTCCGGAAAGATCACGTCGCCCCGGACCTGTTCCGGGGTGACGGATAGGGGGGTCATGCCAAAGCCTCCGCCAGCGCGGTCGCCAGCGCCTCGACATCCTCCGGCGTCGTCGTTTCCGTCACCGCGACGACCAGGCCGTTGGCGAGCGCGTCCTCGCCCGAGTACAGCCGCCCCAGCGACACGCCGGCCAGCACGCCGCGCTCGGCGAGGGTGCGCACGATCGGCCGCGCGTCATGGCCCAAGTCCAGCGTGAACTCGTTGAAGAACGCCTCGTTGACCAGCCGCACGCCCGGCACCCGCGCCAGCCGGTCCGCCGCGCGGACCGCGCCCGCGTGGTTGATCCCCGCCAGCCGGCGCAGCCCCGCCTCGCCCAGCAAGGTCATGTGGATGGAGAAGGCCAGCGCGCAAAGCCCGGAGTTCGTGCAGATGTTGCTGGTCGCCTTCTCGCGGCGGATATGCTGCTCGCGCGTCGACAGCGTCAGGACGAAGCCGCGCCGGCCGTCCGCGTCCACAGTCTCGCCGCACAGCCTGCCGGGCATCTGGCGGACGTACTTCTCCTTGCATCCGAACAAGCCGACGTAAGGCCCCCCGAACTGGAGCCCGACGCCGATCGACTGGCCCTCGCCGACCACGATGTCGGCGTCCATCTCGCCCGGCGACAGGAGCGCGCCCATCGCCACCGGCTCGGTGACGACCGCGACGAGCAGCGCCTTGTGCGCGTGGCACGCCGCGGCGAGCGGGCGCAGGTCGGCGATGCGGCCGAGGATGTCGGGATATTGGACCACCACGCAGCTCGTGTCCGCATCGATCGCGGCGATCAGCCGCTCCATGTCGGTATCGGCGGTCAGCGTCGGCGCGGCCGTCTCCAGCACGTCGCCGGCATAGCGGGCCATCGTGCGCGCCACCTGGACGTAATGCGGGTGCAGCCCCGACGACAGGATCGCCTTGCCGCGCCTGGTGATCCGCCGCGCCATGCCGATCGCCTCCCAGCAGGCGGTGGAGCCGTCGTACATGCTGGCGTTGGCGACGTCGGTGCCGAGCAGGCGCGCGACCTGACTCTGGAACTCGAACAGCATCTGCAGCGTGCCCTGCGCGATCTCGGGCTGGTAGGGCGTATAGGCGGTCAGGAACTCGCCGCGCTGGATCAGGTGGTCGACCGACGCGGGAATATGATGCCGATACGCGCCGCAGCCAAGGAAGAACGGCCCCTCGCCCGCCACGGTGTTGCGCCGCGCGAGCGCCGACATGTGCCGCTCGACCGCAAGCTCCGAGGCGTGGGTCGGCAGCTCCTCGATCGGGCCGGGCAGGCGCGCGTGCTCGGGCACGTCGGCGAACAGCTGGTCGATCGAATGGACGCCGATCACCGACAACATCGCCTCGCGGTCGTGGCCGGTCAGGGGAAGGTAGCGCATCAGTCGGGCTTCCTCATGGAAAAGCGCAGGCGGACATAGTCGGCCACCCAGCCGTCGGGTCCGTGCAGGTCGACCTCGCAGCGACGCTCGACGGCCGCGCCGATGCTCGCCTGTTCGTCAGCGGAGAGACGCTCGACGTCCATCAGGCCGGACCGGAACGTCGCCACCCAGCCGGCGACCCCGGTCGGCAGCGGCGTCGGGCGCGGGATCAGCCGCGCCTCGATATCCGTGAAGCCCGCCGCCGCGTAGGTGGCCGCGAACGCCTCCACGGTCGGATACCAATGGGCGTCCTGCTCCCGGATCGGATGACTCCGCGCGGCGAGTTCGGCGTGGACGGCGGCCCAGATGGCGCGCACGTTGCCATGCCCGCCCAGCTCGCCGACGAACCGCCCGCCGGGCTTCAGCGCGGCGAACACGCCCCGCGCGACGCCGCCCCTGTCGAGCATCCAGTGCAGCGCGGCGTTGGTGAAGCCTGCGTCGAACTCCGGGCCGAACGGCAGCACCTGCGCATCGACCACATGCGCGTCGATCCCGCGCGCCCTCGCCGCCGCCACCATCTCGGGCGAGCCGTCGACGCCCACGGCCGTCGCGCCCGCCTCGACGATACGCGCCGTCAGCACGCCGTCGCCGCAGCCCAGGTCGAGGATCCGCTCGCCCGGCCGGGGCGCGAGCAGGTCGAGCACAGGGCCGCCCATCGCCGGCACGAACGCGGCGTTGGCGGCATAGGCGGCCGGGTCCCAGCGGTGGCCTGTCCCGAACGGCGGCGCAGGCGGCATCGAAGGGGCTGCGTCGATGCTCACAGCTTGGCGACGAAGCTCGCGTAGGCGGCCTCGTCCATCAGGCTTTCCAGCTCGTCCGGGTCGGTGAGCGTGATGCGGTAGAACCACCCCTCGCCTTCGGGGTCGGTGTTCACCAGCGACGAGTCGTCGGCGAGCGCGCCGTTCGCCTCAATCACCTCGCCCGACGCGGGCGAGTAGATGTCGCTCGCGGCCTTGACCGACTCCACCACCGCGGCCTCGTCGCCCTTGGCCAGCGCCTTGCCCTCGTCGGGCACCTCGACGAACACGATGTCGCCGAGCTGGCCCTGCGCATAGTCGGAGATGCCGACGGTCCCGACCTCGCCGTCGACGTCGATCCACTCGTGGTCCTCGGTGAAGTACCGCATCCTAGCTTGCTCCTCTGACGTAGCGGTGGGGGACGAAGGGCAGGGCCGCGACGGTTGCGCGGTGCAGCCGGCCGCGCTGGACGAGCGTGACGACGGTACCCGGCGCCGCCATCGCCTGTGGGACATAGGCCATCGCCACCGCCGCGCCGACGCTGGGCGCGAAGCCGCCCGACGTGACTCGGCCGACCTCGTTCTCGTCGGCGTCGACCACGCTCGCGCCTTCGCGCACCGGCTGGCGCCCCTCGACCAGCAGGCCGACCCGCCTGGCTGCGGGTCCCGCCGCGCGCTCGGCCACGATCCTTTGCGCGCCGGGGAAGTTCGCCTCCTCGCACCGGCGCCTCGACAGCGCGAAGCCGAGGTCCGCCATGACCGGCGTCGTCCCGGGATCGAGGTCGTGGCCGTATAGCGGCAGCCCCGCCTCCAGCCTGAGCGAGTCCCGCGCGCCGAGCCCGATCGGCTTCACCTCCGGCTCGCGGCACAGCGCGTCGGCGAGCGCCTCGACCGCGTCGGCGGGCACGGAGATCTCGAACCCGTCCTCGCCGGTGTAGCCCGACCGGCTGATCCACAACTCGTGGCCTGCCCAGTGGAACGCCGCGCCGCGCAGGAACACCAGCGCCTCGACGCCGGGCACCACGCGGGCGAGCGCGTCGACCGCGCGTGGACCCTGCAACGCGAGAAGCGCATGGTCCTCCATCAGGTTCAGCGTCACCTCGTCGGGCAGGAAATCGAGCATGTGCGCGACGTCGTCATATTTGGTCGCGCCGTTGACGACGACATAGAGGTGGTCCGCCGCGCGCCTGGTGAGCATCAGGTCGTCGAGGATGCCGCCGCCGTCGGTCAGCAGCAGCGAGTAGCGCGCCTGACCCAGCGGCAGGCCGGTGACGATCGCGGTGGGCAGCATCGTCTCCAGCGCCGCCTCCGCGCCCTCGCCGCTGACGGTCAGCTGGCCCATGTGGCTGACGTCGAACAGGCCGGCGTTCGCGCGCGTCCACAGGTGCTCGGCCATGATCCCCTCGTACTGGACCGGCATGGTGCAGCCCGCGAACGCGACCATCCGTCCGCCGCGCGCGCGGTGCCAGCCGTCGAGCGGCAGCGTCTGCGGTTCGAGCTGGCCGTCCGGCGCATCCTCGATCGCGACGGCGGTGGCATGGGGATCGACGGCGCCGGGATCGGCCGGCAGGTCAAGGTCGCTCATCGCTCGCGCTCCGGAGAATGGGGGACGATCGGACGGGATCGATCCCCGCCGCGAACGCTTCCCCCTCTGTCACGGAACCTGAGAGCTTTTGCCCGGCGCCGCCCGTCGGGCGGCGGATCCGGGATTACACCTTCGGTGGCCCGCCGCTGCAAGCGGGGACGCTTTCCAGAGTGTCGTGGCCCGGCGCGGTCCTTGGTGCCTGAGAGATTCCGGGGTGGTTGCTCCTTCGGCGGCGGACCGCCTGAAAGGCGTCCGCGCTCTCCCGCGCCTGCCCGGCCGGTCGCCCGGCCATGACTCGCCTTCTCTGGCGGCGCGCCGCGCGCGAGTCAACCGCCGCCGTGCCGACCGCCGCCGTATCGACCGGGGCCGGCGGACGGCACGTCAGCGGGTGGCGTTGTACTTCAGCTGGTCCTGAGTCAGCTGGAACCCGACCATCGCCTCGAACGTCGCGCGCAGCACCGCCTGGCGCACCTCGGGCCGGGTCAGCGGATCGACGGCGGCGTCCTCCTGCCCCGCCTTGCGCTTCTGCGTCAGCCGGCGACGCACGTCGTCGGGCAGCGTGGCCGCGGCGCGGCTGATGCCCGCCCCCGCCGATCCGGTCGCGTGCGCGCGCAGCTGGCCGGCGTCGAAGTGGAGCGCGACATGGCCGACGCGCTTGGCGACCACCGCGTTGCCGCCCTGAACCACCGTCAGGAAGAAGGGCAGGGTCAGATCGCGCGGGCCGCTGGCGTCGCGGCGGCGCGCGTCGACGTCGAAGCTGACGGTGCTGGCGATCGGATCGGCCTCGTCGTTGCAGGCGCCGCGCACGTTGGTGATGACGCCGACCACGTCGATCGCGTCGGCGGTGCGCGCGGCGGGCGGGTCGAACAGCGTCACGTCGCCCGTTCCCGCCGCCACCTCGACGCGCGGACAGGCGGAGCGGACCGCGGTGATCCCGCCGCTGTCGTCGATGTCGCCCCGGTGCACGCAGCCGGTCGCAAGAAGCGCGCCGGCCAGGACGACGCCGGCCAGGCCCCGTCCCGCCAGGGCGGAGCCGGTCCGGACGGGGCAAGCGGGCGGAGCGGCGGGCAGGCGGGATGGAAACACGCAGGAACCTCGAAGTGACGCGCGATGCGCGGGAAAAGGCGGCGCCCCGGAAGAATGCCCGGGACCTTCGGCCGGGACGCCGGTCTGGGACACTGGCGCAATGCGGCGTCATAGGAACCGGCTATCGTCGGCGCAAGCAATCGCATAGACAGGCAGGCCTCATGCCCGTCGCCTGCCCGCCGCTGGAGTTGCTGATCGCCGCGCCACGCGGTTTCTGCGCGGGCGTCGATCGCGCGATCCGCATCGTGGAGCTCGCCATCGCCAAGCATGGCGCGCCCGTTTTCGTCCGGCACGAGATCGTCCACAACGCGCATGTCGTCGATGCCCTGCGCGCGAAGGGCGCGGTGTTCGTCGAGGAGCTGGACGAGGTGCCCGACGGCGCGCCGGTGGTGTTCAGCGCGCATGGCGTGCCCAAGGCGGTGCCGGCGGAGGCGCGGCGGCGCGGGCTCGACTGGCTGGACGCGACCTGCCCGCTCGTCGGCAAGGTCCACCGCCAGGCCGAGCGGCTGGCGGAGGCGGGGCGCCACATCCTGTTCGTCGGCCATGCGGGGCACCCCGAGGTGATCGGCACGCTTGGCCAGCTGGCGCCCGGCGCGATGACGCTGGTCGAGACGGTGGCGGACGCCGAGGCGGTCGCGCCGGCCGATCCCGCCGCGCTGGCCTTCCTCACCCAGACGACGCTGTCGGTCGACGACACCGCGCAGGTCGTGGCGACGCTGCGCCGCCGGTTCCCGTCGATCGAAGGCCCGCGCGGCGAGGACATCTGCTACGCGACGTCGAACCGCCAGGCGGCGGTGAAGGCGATCGCCGCGCGCTGCGACGCGCTGCTGGTGATCGGCGCGCCCAACTCGTCCAACTCCGTCCGGCTGGTCGAGGTGGCGGAGCGGGAGGGGACGCGCGCCCGGCTGGTCCAGAGCGCGGCCGATCTCGACTGGGACTGGCTGGCGGGCGTCGCGACGCTGGGCCTCACCGCCGGCGCGTCGGCGCCCGAGCTGCTGGTGCGCGGCGTGAGGGACGCGCTCGCGCTGCGGTACGCGGTCCACGAGACCGAGGTGGAGACGAGCCGCGAGACGATCGCGTTCAAGCTGCCCCGCGCGCTCGAAGCGGCCGCCTGACCGCACGCGATGGCCGTCTACACGCCCGTTCCGGCCGAGGCGCTGGCGCGCTTCCTGGGCGGCTTCGACGTCGGCGACCTCGTGTCCGCCAAGGGCATCGCCGAGGGGGTGGAGAACTCCAACTACCTCGTCGACACCACCGGCGACGACCGGGGGCGCGGGCGCTTCATCCTGACGCTGTACGAGCGGCGGGTGGCGGCGGGCGACCTGCCTTTCTTCCGCGCGCTGACCGACCATCTGGCGGCGAGGGGCAACCCGGTGCCGCGGATGATCGCCGACCGGTCGGGCGAGTGGCTGCACGAGCTGGAGGGGCGGCCGGCGTGCCTCATCGAGTTCCTGCCCGGCGTGTCGCCGACCCG
>NZ_CAHJWW010000063.1 GCF_903643035.1 Sphingomonas bacterium
GATCTGCGCGCTCGCGGTCGCGCTCGCGGCGCCGCTCGGCCATGTCGAATGGATCGCGGACGAGGGGGTGTTCGACGCGGTGACGGCGCTGTCGGGCTGTGGGCCGGGCTTCGTGTTCCGGTTCGTGGACGCGCTCGCCGCCGCGGGTGCCGCGCTCGGGCTGCCGGCCGACCAGGCGCTACGGCTGGCGCGAGCGACGGTCGCGGGATCGGCGCGGATGGCGATGGAGGCGGACGAGAGCCCGTCCGTGCTCGCCGACCGGGTTGCCAGCCCCGGCGGATCGACGCGCGAGGGGCTGAACATCCTCAATCGCGACGACGCGCTGCGACGGTTGCTGTCGGAGACGCTGGCGGCGGCCGCGCGGCGCAACGGGGAACTCGCGGCGGCGGCGAGGGGCTGAGGTCGATACCGCCGCCGCCCCGTCCCGCTTATCCCCTCAGGCTGTCGACCTGCGCGCGTTCCGCTTCCGGGATCAACCCTTCCAGTACCGCCCAGAACCCCGTCACCGCATGCTGCCCCGCCCGCGCATAGGCCGCGCTCATGCCGCGGCGGACGGCGTCGAACAGGTCGTGCTCCATCCGCGATCCGACCGGCGTCAGCCGCAGCAGCCGCTGCCGCCGGTCGCGCTCGCCGGGTCGCGTCTCGACCAGGCCCCGCTCGCTCAGCTCGTTCAGCACCCGGCCGAGCGACTGTTTGGTGATCGCGAGCAGCGACAGCAGCTCGCTGACGGTCAGATCCGGCTTCTGGGCGATGAAGTACAGCGCGCGGTGATGCGCGCGTCCCAGCCCCTGATCGGCCAGCCCCTGATCGATCGAGCGGGTCAGGTGGCTATGCCCGAAATACAGCAGTTCCATGCCCCGGCGCAGCTCGGCGTCGCGCAGGAACAGCGGCGACGCCGGCGTGCTGGGGACGGGGGCGGGGGCAGGCGCGGGGGCACCTGGGGCGGTCGATGGTAGGGCAGCCATGTTGACCGGCTTTGCCATCCGCCCTACGCCGCCGCAACCCCGATCGACCCGCACGCGTCCGCCGGCGCGCGCCGCTGGAGCAGACTGCCGATGGCCGATGCCGCGCCTATCACCCCCATGACCTCTTCCCCGGTGTTCGCCTTCGAGCCGCATGCCAGCCCGGTCCCGGCGAGCGAGCGCGATGCGGCGCTGCTCGACCCCGGCTTCGGGCAGGTGTTCACCGACCATATGGCGGTGATCCGCTATTCGCGCGAGCGGGGCTGGCACGAGCCGGCGGTTCGCGCGCGTGCGCCGCTGACGATGGACCCGGCATCCGCGGTGCTCCATTACGCGCAGGAGATCTTCGAGGGGCTGAAAGCCTATCGCCTCGCGGACGGTGGCGTCGCGCTGTTCCGTGCCGACGCAAACGCGCGGCGCTTTCGCGGCAGCGCGCGGCGGCTCGCGATGCCCGAGCTGCCCGAGGAGCTGTTCCTGGAGTCGTGCCGCGCACTGGTGCGCACCGACGCCGACTGGATCCCATCCGGCCCCGACGGTGCGCTGTACCTGCGCCCGTTCGCGATCGCGAGCGAGGTGTTCCTGGGCGTGAAGCCGTCCGCCGACTATCTCTACATGGTGATCGCCTCGTCGGTCGGGGCGTATTGGAAGAAGGGCGCGGCGCCCGCGATCTCGATCTGGGTGTCGCAGACCTATACCCGCGCCGCCGGCGGCGGCACCGGCGAGGCGAAATGCGGCGGCAACTATGCCGCCAGCCTCGCCGCGCAGGCCGAGGCGATGCGCCAGGGTTGCGAGCAGGTGGTGTTCCTCGACGCGGTCGAGCGCCGCTGGGTCGAGGAGCTGGGGGGCATGAACATCTTCTTCGTGTTCGACGACGGATCGCTGCTCACGCCGCCGCTGACCGGCACGATCCTGCCCGGCATCACCCGCGACTCGCTGATCGCGCTCGCCCGCGGGCGCGGTCTGGTAGTGCGCGAGGAGCCATATGCGTTCGACCAGTGGCGCAGCGATGCGGCGAGCGGCCGGCTGCGCGAGGTGTTCGCCTGCGGCACCGCCGCCGTCGTCACGCCGGTCGGCACGGTGAAATCGGGCGGCGGCGATTTCGAGATCGGCGGCGGTGGTCCGGGACAGACGACCCAGGCCCTGCGCGCCGCACTCGTCGACCTTCAGCGCGGCGCGGCTCCGGATCCGCACGGCTGGCTCGAACGATTGACCTGACCGGCCTAATCCGCTTTTAAAGCCGCGCGGCCTCGCTATAAGCCCCGCTCCTGCGCGATGGGGCGTCGCCAAGCGGTAAGGCAGCGGCTTTTGATGCCGCCATTCGCAGGTTCGAATCCTGCCGCCCCAGCAACTCTTCCTATAATAGGTAGCACCGGTACCAATCCGAAAGCCTGATTCGTACCCACCTTTCAGCGTATGAGCGTTACGAACCCGCAGCGTCGAAAGGAGGTCGCGTGATGGCGACGCTCCGCTTCCACCCATCTGCAATAACCTGCCCGTCGAGCTTGATGTCGATGCGGCGACCGTCGACGACCTTGGCGTCCTCGTGACGGAACCACGCTTCATCGTGGGCAGGCTGATCCAGCCCGACCACGATGGCGTTCTTCCCGGAATGCTGATCGCAACGTCGCGCATCCAGTGTGTCGTGGAAGCCGGTTAGCGGCTCAAAAAGCCCGGTCCCTTGTCGCCGAACGCGCCCGGCTCGAAGCGCGCAGGAAGAGCGCGGGCATCGTCCGGCTGTGCCATCGCCGCCGTCGCCACCTGCGGGGCGGGCGGCGCGGCGTTGAAGGTCAGCGACTCGGCAAGGTAGCCGGTGATCGCGGTGCCCGACCTGATGTAGCCGCTGGTGCCGTGAACAAAGATGACGGGCCAAGATATTAAGGCGGCAACGGGGAGAGACCACGCAGTCGCTTCCTTGCCCCTAGCGGAAGTGCCTCCGCTGAGCCGGACAGGGCCGTAGGGCGTCTGGACATAAAGCAAATGTATTTCGATTTGGCCCTTCTTGCCGAAATGCCCATTGCGCTCGGATCGCGCGACCTCGGCGACGGCGGGCGCACCGACCGGAACGACGATCTGCCCGCGATAGGACAGGCTCTCGGCGACTTCGAGGTACACGCGGTCGCCCGGCTTCATCTGCTTGGTATTCGCCTCCGTGCGGGTGCGGAGCGCCAAGCCTGTCCCCATCGGGAAGTAGGTCCGGACGCCCGGTCCGGACTGTGACGCCTGCGCCGGCCAGTAATATGCCTCCTGCGCCGACGCCGCGCTGCCGACCAACGTCGCGAGCGCCGCGCCGATGATGAATGACCTTCTCACGTCTGATCCCCTCCTGCTGATGACAGGCGCGAACTACGGCTAAGAGGTTAAGGAAACGGACGATCGTTCATAAACTACTAGTCTCGCGAACGCGGACTCAAGCGTCAATCCGATGAGATTACAGTGAGGATCAGCATCCAGGATCAGCACCCGGTGACCTAGTCGCTCCAGCTTCAATCTAAGATGGACGGTGGTGGTGGTTTTGCTGACACCGCCCATGTGACTGAAGGGTAAATCACCTTGGCTATCTCCGCCGCCCTTATAGGCGCCTTGTTCGACGGCACGGTGAGTTCTCGCCAGCATGTCGAGAGCGAGACAGCATGGCTAGCGCCAGGTGCCCCAAAGCGAAATGTCTTCCGCATGGTGCGTTTGCTACCACAGACCGAACTCTTCCGGCCTGTTCCAGCGGATGCGATCCAGCATCTCGGCGGAGCGGTTGCCCGTCCGACATCCTGCTCGCCATGGGCAAATCAGGGGGCATGGTATCGGGTCGCTCTAGGTTCGCGGCCTCCGGCGCGCTATAAGGGAACTGTCCCCAAGAGGAACTCCCATGTCCCTTCGTCCCTGGCGCGACATCGTGCGCCGTCCGAGCCGCCAGATCATGGTCGGCAACGTGCCCGTGGGTGGCGATGCGCCCGTCACCGTGCAGACCATGACGAATACGCCGACCAGCGATCCCGTCGCGACGATCGACCAGATCCGCCGCTGCGAGGACGCGGGCGTCGACATCATCCGCGTCAGCTGCCCCGACGTCGAATCGACCGCGGCGTTGAAGCAGATCGTGCGGGCGTCGCGGGTGCCGATCGTCGCCGACATCCACTTCCACTACAAGCGCGCGCTGGAGGCGGCGGACGCGGGCGCGGCCTGCCTGCGGATAAATCCCGGCAACATCGGGTCGGCGGCGCGGGTCAAGGAGGTGGTGGACGCGGCCAAGGCGAACGGCTGCGCGATCCGCATCGGCGTCAACGCCGGGAGCCTGGAGAAGGACCTGCTGGAGAAATACGGCGAGCCGTGTCCCGAGGCGCTGGTCGAGAGCGCGATGGACCACATCAAGCTGTTGCAGGACCATGATTTCCATGAGTTCAAGGTCGCGGTGAAGGCGTCGGACCTGTTCCTGGCCGTCGCCGCCTATCAGCAGCTGGCGGAGGCGGTGGACTGCCCGCTGCACCTGGGCATCACCGAGGCGGGGGGGCTGATCGGCGGTACCGTCAAGTCGGCGATCGGCATGGGCTCGCTGTTGTGGTTCGGCATCGGCGACACCATCCGCGTGTCGCTGTCCGCAGAGCCCGAGGAAGAGGTGCGCGTCGGCTTCGAGATGCTGAAGGCGCTGGGCATCCGCAACCGCGGCGTGCGCGTCGTCTCGTGTCCGAGCTGCGCGCGGCAGGGGTTCGACGTGATCCGCACCGTGCAGAAGCTGGAGGAGCGACTGCAGCACATCCGCACGCCGCTGTCGCTTTCGGTGCTGGGCTGCGTCGTCAACGGACCGGGCGAGGCACGCGAGACCGACATCGGCGTCACCGGCGGGGGCAACGGCCGGCACATGGTATATCTGTCGGGCGTGACCGATCATCATGTCGAGGATGCCGGCATGGTCGACCATATCGTCCGGCTGGTCGAGGCCAAGGCGGCGGAGATCGAGGCGGCCGACGAGGCGGCGGTGCTGGGCGCGATGGCGGCGGAGTAATCTAGCCGCCGCGCTTCAGGCCCATCAGCCAGGCGACACGCGCGCGGAACGCCGGCATCGCGGCGCCTTCCAGCGTGGTCATTCCCGCCTGCGCGATCGGCAGCGGATCGACCGCGACGCCGCCGCGCGTTATCTCCCAGTGGAGGTGCGGCCCGGTCGACATGCCCGTCGAGCCGACATAGCCGATGACCTGTCCCCGTCGTACCGCCTCGCCCGCACGGACCGCGACCCGGCTGAGATGGCCATAGCCGCTGCCCATGCCGCCGCCATGCGCCAGCCGGATGAAATTGCCATAGCCGCCGGTCCACCCCGCCGACAGCACCGTGCCGTCGATCACCGCGAACACCGGGGTGCCGACCGGCGCGCCGATGTCGATCCCCTTGTGCATCCGCGAATAGCCCAGGATCGGATGGAACCGCATCCCGAAACCCGACGTGATATGCCCCGCGACCGGCATGCCGAGCGACCCCTGCTGTCGCTGCGTCTGTCCGTCGGCGTCATACCAGCCATCGTGGCCGTTCCCGTCCCGGGTCCCCGGCGTCCATCGCACCAGCCGGAGCGCGTGCGGCCCCGTGCCGAAGCCCGCGAACAGCAGGCGGCCCCAGCGGGTTTCTCCCGACGCGACGCGCGTACGTTCGATCACCAGGTCGAAGGCGTCGGTCGGCGTCACTTCGCCGAACGGCACGCGCGGGGCGATCGCCTTCAGATAATCGGCTGCAGCCTCGGCCGGCACGCCCGCGGCGCGGATCGCTTCGTAGAGGCCCGTGCCCGCCACGCCGCCCAGGCGCAACGGCGCGCGGTCGATCGCGACCGGCGGGCGCGACAGGAACAGACGCCCGCCCGCGCGGGTGAGCGCCAGCGCGAGGTCGATCCGCGGGCGCAACGCCAGCGCGTCGAGCGGGCGCGGATGGAATAGGTCCGGGCGGCTGCCGAACGTCACCGTGACGCGCAGGCCCGGCGACAGCACGGCGCCGGTATGCGCCACCAGCGCCTCCGCATCCCGGGCATCCTGCGCGCTCGCACCGGCCCGCAGGAGCAGCCGCCCAAGCGTGTCGCCGACGCCGATCGTCACGACGCTCCCGATCCGGGCGCGCTCCGGGACGCGGGCCACCGGCACGGCACTGGCTGTGGGAGCGAGGCGGCGGCCTCCGTCGCCACCCCGCCCGAGCGACACGATCGTCAGCGCCCGCGCCGCCTGCGCCTCGACGCCGGCGAGCGGTGCGGGAACCGCTCCTTCAAGCGCGGGCAGCCGGGGCGCGAGCAGGCAGGCCATCGCCACGAGCAGCATGCATGTCGCAAGGCCGCGCCACCAGCGGCCCGATCCGACCTCCACGGTGAGGTCGACGGTCCAGGAAGCCGGCTCGCCGGGCGTGGCCAAGGCCGCGGGCGTCCGGACATCCGGGACATCCGCGCGCCCGAACGCGCGTGCGCCGCCGCTACCGCCACCGGCCGGCGTCCAGTCGAGAGGGTCACGAACGTACATTCGTGTGCGACCCTGCCGCCGAAAGATTTATCGGTCGTTGACAATCCGCGCCTGCGCCCGCTCTCGCGCGGCGTCGCGCCGTCCTTCCAGCGCCGCGACGTCGGCGCCGGCCAGATCCAGCCGCAGTTCGTGCATCGTCATTCCCGAACGATAGCCGCCCGGCCACACGCTCGTCTGCTCGAACCCGCAATGGACGAAGAAGGGCGCGACGAGCGGCGATGTGTCGACCGTGACCCAGCGGGTCGCCGGTGCGCTGCGTGCGATGCCCAGCACTCGCTCGAGCAACAGCAGCCGACCGAGCGCAAGCGCATGGCTCGAACGGTGGACCATGCCCCAGCACAGCAGGGCCTTGTTGTAGTGATCCCACACCTCCCACCCGCCGAATGCCACCGGCTGCCCGTCGATCGCCAGCACCAGCGCCGGGCCATCGGGATCGTCCAGCGACTCCTCGAACCACGCCCGTTCTCCCGGCCCGAAATATTCGGGCAAGTTGGAGTCGAAGATCGCAAGCGCGGCGTCCCGATCGGCATCGGTATAGGAGCGGGTGGTGATGAGTGGCATCGGAGTGCTGGTTAACACCATGACTACGGAAGGATGCCGATCCGACATCCTTGCGCGATCGACGATCTGAAGACCGGGCAGGATCAATCGGCGTCGGGGATGGTGTTCTCGTCCGCGATGCCCGCGCCAAAGGACGCGCCGGAACTGGTGCCGTCGGGCTGGTGCGCCTTGCCGCCGAGGTTGGAACCATCGGGGTCGGGGGCATGGGGCTTGGGCGCTGGCGACGGTGCGGGTTTGGAACTGCTGCTGCGCAACGCGAGCAACGCCGCGGTCGCGACGGCGCCCACGGCGGCGAGGCCACCCGCGATCGCCGTGGTGCTCCAGCCCTTACCGGACCTGGCCGAGGCCTTCCTGGCCTTGGCCTTGCTCGTGGTCGGCGGCGTGGTGCGCTTGGCCGCGCGCGGCTTCACCGCCTTGACGGCGGAGCGCGCCGCGCCTGCGACCGCGGCGGCGGGTTTCCTCGCGACCTCGACGACCGCTTCCTCGGCCGCCACGACCGTTGCCTTCACCGTCCGCGGCTTGCGGGCCGGCTTCGCGGCGCCTTCGGACCTGGTGGACGGTGGTCGGCCGACGCGGCGCTTGGGCGCCGGCGAGTCGGTCGGCGCGGATGCGGGTGCGTCGGGCGTGTCGTCGGCCATCGAGTGCTCCTGTAGCGGCATGATGGCGGGTAACGCGTCACGGCAGGATGGTTTCCAACGCGCAACGACTCCGCGCGCGCCGGCGGCGACCGGCGGCGGAACGTCGTCAGCGAAAGGGCGGCTCATCGAACGCGCGCAGCTTGCGGCTGTGCAGCTTGGGACCCTCGCGGCGCAACTGCTCGCACGTCTCGATCCCGATCTTCATGTGCTCGGCGATCGCGCGTTCGTAGAAGCGGTTGGCCTGACCGGGCAGTTTCAGTTCGCCATGCAACGGTTTGTCCGACACGCACAGCAAGGTCCCGTACGGCACCCGGAAGCGATACCCCTGCGCCGCGATGGTGGCCGACTCCATGTCGATCGCGACCGCGCGCGACAGCGAGAAGCGCAGCGCCGACTGCGAATAGCGCAGTTCCCAGTTGCGGTCGTCGGTCGTCACGATCGTGCCGGTGCGCAGCCGGCGTTTCAGTTCGTCGCCGTCCTGGCCGGATACCGTCGCGGCCGCGCGCGCCAGCGCCTGCTGTACCTCCGCGATCGCGGGCACCGGGATCTCGGGCGGCAGCACGTCGTCGAGCACATGGTCGTCGCGCAGATAGGCGTGCGCGAGGACATAGTCGCCGATCCGCTGCGACGGGCGCAGGCCCCCGCAGTGCCCGATCATCATCCATGCCTCGGGGCGCAGCACCGCGAGGTGGTCGCAGATCGTCTTGGCGTTGGACGGACCGACGCCGATGTTGACGAGCGTGATGCCCGTCCGGTCGGGCGCGATCAGGTGATAGGCGGGCATCTGATGCCGCCGCCACGCGCTGTCCGACACGATCCGCTCGACGTCCGCGCCGTCCTCGATCACGACCCCGCCCGCGCCCGACAATGCGGTGAAGCGGCTGCCCCGCTCCTTGTCGGCGCCCAGCTGCGACGCGCCCCAGCGGACGAACTCGTCGACATAGCGGTGATAGTTGGTGAACAGCACGTACCGCTGGCAGTGCTCGGGCGGCGTGCCCGTGTAGTGCCGCAGCCGCGCGAGGCTGAAATCCGTGCGCAACCCGTCGAACAGCGCCAGCGGCCGGTCGAGCTCCTGCGCGGTCCGGATGCCGTCGGCGATCTCGTCGCCGATATGCGCAAGCTGCGTCGCCGGGAAGAAGCGCGCGATCTCGGATGCCGACACCTCGTCCAGGCTCAGCGCATGGCCGGCATCAAGCACATAGGGGAACGGGATCTCCTGCCGCCCGGCCACCGCCTCGACGGCGACGTCGTGATCCTCGATCAGGAGCGTCAGCTGCTCGATCAGATAGTCGGCGAACAGCGCGGGCTTTGTGACGCTGATCCGATAGTCGCCGGGGATCGACAACCGCCCGAACGAGCGCATCGGCGTCGGCCGTCCCTCACCGCCGCGGTACCGCAGCCGGATCTCGGGGTAAGCGAACGATCCGTCGCGTCGCACCGCCGGATCGGGCGGCGTACCGTCGCTGACGAAGGCGGAAAGCGCCCGCTGGAGCCGATCGACCGAGGCGCGGTACAGTCGGTCCAGCTCGGCGACGAGGTCGGCGGCACTAGTCATTCCTGGCGGCTAGGCTGACCGGGAAAGGCTGACAAGACCGGAGCATGAGCTCGGGGGAGGGGGCAGGATGCCACCGCCCCGTCCCGCCCCGATCGTCCGGCATCATATCTGCGACAGAAGATGTTCCGCCGAGCTGACCGCGAACTGCCCGCCTTCCTCGACGTTAAGCTGCTCGACGACGCCGTCCCTCACCAGCATGGCGTAACGCTGGCTGCGCTGGCCCAGCCCGAACTTCGATCCGTCCATCGTCAACCCCATCGCGGTCGCGAACTCGCCATTGCCGTCCGCCAGCATGGTGATGGCTCCGGCGTCGTTCGCCTTCGCCCACGCGGCCATCACGAACGGATCGTTGACCGCGGTGCAGGCGATCTCGTCCACGCCCCTGGCCTTCAGCTCGGCCTCCTTGTCGACGAAGCCAGGCAGATGGCGCGCCGAACAGGTCGGCGTGAAGGCGCCGGGCACCGCGAATACCGCGACGGTGCGGCCCTTGAAGAAATCGTCCGATCCGACCTGGTCTGGGCCATCGGGAGTCGCCTTCGTCAGGGTGGTGCTGGGCACGTGATCGCCGACGCTGATCGTCATCGAAATCTCCTGTATGTCGCGCCGCGGTGCGCGGCCCGCGTGCAGGTCGCAGGCGATGGCGCCGATTTCAAGCATGGCGGGCCAAGCCAGGGCCGACTATCGTGCCGTCATGGAGAACAGCAGCTTCCTGACCGGCCAGTTCCTGCTCGCGATGCCGGGGATCGGCGACCCGCGCTTCGACCGGGCGGTGATCGCGATGTGCGCGCACGATGCGAACGGCGCGCTCGGGATCGGCATCGGCCAGACGATCCCGGGGCTCGCTCTTCACGAGTTGCTGGCGCAGCTCGGGATCGATCCCGGCGATGCTCCGGACGTTCCCGTACACTTGGGCGGACCCGTCGAGCCCCGGCGAGGCTTCGTGCTGCATTCAACCGATTGGGGCGGGCAGGACACCGTCGACGTCATGGGGCGCGACGGCGTCGTCCGCTGGGCGCTGTCGGGCACGATCGACGTGCTGCGCGCCATCGCCGCCGGCAAGGGACCGGGACGCTGGGTCGTGGCGCTTGGCTATGCCGGCTGGGGCGAGGGACAGCTCGACGCGGAGATGACGCGCCACGGATGGCTGAACGTCGCGGGGGACGAGGCGCTACTGTTTGATACCGGGGCGGACGGGCGCTGGGCCGCGGGTTTCACGGGCGCGGGGATCGACTGGCGGCTGATCGCCAGCCCGGCCGGGACTGCCTGACAGGATCGCCGACATGCGATATAAAGACATCTTTATATTTGCATGGCGTCTGGCGAGGAGATAGGACGCGTCGATTGCATCAGCCGGAGAAACCATCGTGGCCACCACGCTCGACACGCCGCCCGTCCAGACCAACGGCGCGCAGACGACTGACTATGTCGTCGCGGACATCTCACTGGCCGATTTCGGCCGCAAGGAAATCGACATTGCCGAGACCGAGATGCCGGGCCTGATGGCGCTGCGCACCGAGTTCGGCACGTCGCAGCCGCTGAAGGGTGCGCGGATCACCGGCTCGCTGCACATGACCATCCAGACGGCGGTGCTGATCGAGACGCTGACCGCGCTGGGCGCGCAGGTTCGCTGGGCGACGTGCAACATCTTCTCGACGCAGGACCATGCCGCCGCCGCGATCGCCGCGACGGGCGTTCCGGTGTTCGCGATCAAGGGCGAGAGCCTGGCCGACTACTGGGACTATGTTGGCGACATCTTCAACTGGGGCGCCGATGCGGATGGCGAGACGGCCAACATCATCCTCGACGACGGCGGCGATGCGACCATGTTCGCGCTGTGGGGCGCGAAGCTGGAGGCGGGTGCCACGCTTGGCGAGCCGGAGAATGACGAGGAGGTCGAGTTCCAGCGCGCGCTGAAGGCCTATGTCGCCAAATACCCCGGCTATCTGACGCAGACGGTGAAGAACCTGAAGGGCGTGTCGGAGGAGACCACCACCGGCGTCCACCGGCTGTACGAGATCGCCAAGAAGGGCGAGCTTCCCTTCCCGGCGATCAACGTCAACGACTCGGTCACGAAGTCGAAGTTCGACAATCTGTACGGCTGCAAGGAATCGCTGGTCGACGCGATCCGTCGCGCGACCGACGTGATGCTGGCCGGCAAGGTCGCCTGCGTCGCCGGCTTCGGCGATGTCGGCAAGGGCTCGGCGCAGTCGCTGCGCAACGGCGGCGCCCGCGTGCTCGTCACCGAGATCGATCCGATCTGCGCTTTGCAGGCGGCGATGGAGGGTTTCGAGGTCGTGACGATGGACGAGGCGGTGAAGCGCGCCGACATCTTCTGCACCGCGACCGGCAACGCCGACGTCATCACCGCCGAGCACATGGCGGCGATGAAGCCGATGAGCATCGTGTGCAACATCGGCCATTTCGACAGCGAGATCCAGATCGCCGCCCTGTCCAACTATGGCTGGGACGAGGTGAAGCCGGGCACCGATCTGGTGAAGTTCCCCGATGGCAAGCAGATCATCATCCTTGCCAAGGGTCGTCTGGTGAACCTGGGCTGCGCGACCGGTCACCCGTCGTTCGTGATGTCGGCATCCTTCACCAACCAGACGCTCGCGCAGATCGAGTTGTGGACGAAGGGCGAGAACTACCAGAACCAGGTGTACGTCCTGCCCAAGCACCTCGACGAGAAGGTCGCCGCGCTTCATCTGGAGAAGCTGGGCGTGCATCTGTCGCAGCTGACCCCGAAGCAGGCCGGCTATATCGGCGTGCCGGTCGAGGGTCCGTTCAAGCCGGACCATTACCGCTACTGATCGGGATCGTAGCGCAGGATAGCGGGGCCGCGTTCGTCATCCGACGTTCGCGGCCCTTCGCCATCGTTGGTCGATCTTCGCCCCCGCAATTGCCGCCGTCGGGCCGCATGGCCTAAGAGCGAACCGATGACGGGCAGGGCCAGCGGCGCGAGGCCGCGATGATCGCGATACCGACGGTGACCGTGGTGCTGCTGGGCGCGCTTGTGGCGATCCTGGTGATCTGCGGCGCGGCGATGCTGTTCCACGGCCTGCGCGCGCGGCGGGCCGCGTCGGGGGAGGGCCATGCCGTCCGCCGGCTCCAGGCGCTGGTCGCCTCCGCGCCGATGCAGGCGATGATCGTGCGCGTCGATGGTCAGGTCGAGCTTTCCGACCGGCTTGCCGGCTGGCTGGGGCTCCAGGCGCCGCCCCGGTATCTCGCCGAACTCCACCGGCCCGATGCGGGACTGGACGAGGCGGAGGTCGCCGCGCTCGTCGCGGACGTGTCGGCTGCCGCCAAGGCCGCGCGCCCGTTCACGCGCACGCTGCGCCCGCTGGCGAGCGCGTTCGCCGATTCCTTAGCGCCCTTTTTGGGTGTCTCGAGTGCTTTGCCGAGCGCGAGCACGCCGGAGAGCGATTCTGCTTCGGGAATGCGCGAAGAGAAGGCACGCTCGGCGGCG
>NZ_CAHJWW010000064.1 GCF_903643035.1 Sphingomonas bacterium
ACCGATTTCGGGCCTGCCTGCGTACAGCCCCAGGGCGGCCCCGCATCGGTCTATTCCCCCGCCGCGCCATTGCCCGCGGTCCGGCCGCCACGCGCCGCCTCGTGCAGCACCGGCCGCCAGGCGTTCGCGTCGCCGGCGATGAAGATCGCGGCATCGCCGGCGTTGAAGCTGGCGGCATCGCCGCAGCGGCGCGTGCGATGGTCGAACGTTGGCGTGCCGTGATCGTCCAGCGTCAGCCCCGTCGACGCGAGGTTCAGCGCGTCCAGTTGTGGTTTCTGCCCGGCGGACACCAGGATGCAGTCGACCGTCGCCTCGCCTTCGCTGTCGCCCGTCCAGCGGACCGTCGCCTCGCCGGACCCGGCGGGCTCCGCCGACACATCGACGCCCAGGTGCAGCTCGAACGCGTCCGCGAACGCCTCCGCGGCGGCCGCGGCGGCTTCCGGGTCCTTGAGGTGCCCGACCGCCTTCGAGTGGTCGAGCACCGTCACCACCACGCCCAGCCGGGAGAACGCCTGCGCCAGCTCCATCCCTTGCGGCCCGGCCCCCACGACGGCCATCCGGCGTGGCAGGTCCGCGATCTCGAAGATCGTCTCATGCGTGTGGACGAGGTCGCCGGCGGGCTTCAGCGGTGGCGGTACGGCGGGGCTCGCGCCGACCGCGATGACCACCTGCCGCGCGACGATCCGCGTGTCGCCCGCCACCAGGGTTCCGGGTCCGTCGAAGCTCGCCTCCGCGTGGACCAGCCGGTCGTCGGGGATCGCGTGATAGTCGTCCAGGATCGACTGCACGAAGAAGTCGCGGATCCGCCGCATCCGCGCCAGCACCGCCGGTCCGTCGACGGCGACCGACGCCACGCCGATCCCGAACTCGGCCGCGCCACGTGCAAGGTGCGCCGTGCGCCCGGCGGCGATCAGCAGCTTGGAGGGCATGCAGCCGTCGCGCGTGCAGGTGGAGCCTCCCGGCCCCTTCTCGATGAGGAGCGTGTCGAGCCCCGCCGCGACCGCGGCCTTGTACGCGTGCAGCCCCGCGGTCCCCGCGCCGATGATCGCGACATCGCAGCGGCGCTCCGTGACCGCAGCCGTCACTTCGCCGCGCCCGCGGTCCGGGCGACGGCGCGGCCGGGATCGTCGATCAGCGCGCGCGCGGTGCGGTAGCAATCCTCGACATGCGCGTTCCCGGCGAGCTTCATGGCGCCGAAGCCGATCGTGGCGGCGATCGCGGAGCCCAGCACCGGCACGTATTTGGCGACCGACGCGGCGGCCACGCGCTTGCCCACACGGCGCAGGATCGCGACCGCCAGCTTGCGCGTCACCATCCGGCCGATGACGTTGTTGCCCAGGCTCGCCGCGACGACCAGCACGCGTTGCGCGACGTCGGGCGGCAGCTTGTCGACGCTTTCGTGGTCCAGCTCGAACCGCTGGCTGATCGCTGGCAGCATGTTCGCCAGCAGGCCGATGTCCGCGACGATGTCCGCCCCCGGGATCGGCACCACCGCCGCTCCGGCGGCGGCGAGCGAGCGGCTGGTGACGAGGTGATGGCATTCCGCGCGTATGCGGTCGAGGTCGGCGATGGTCTGGATCATCCCGGCGCAACGCGCGGCGTCCGCGATTCGGTCCGGGCGCCATCCTGTTCGGGTCCGTTCGGAAACTCGCGGAAGAACGAGCTTCGGGCCGGCACCGCAACTCAGTCGTCCTCGTCCTCGAACCCCACCAGCGCCAGCGCGCGCGCCTTGATCTGCCGCGTGGCGCACCAGTGGACCAGCGCCTCCTCGCGCCCGTGCGTCACCCACACCTCGCGCGGGGCGATCTCGCCGATGGTGTCGATCAGCTCGTCCCAGTCGGCATGGTCGGACAGGATCAGCGGCAGCTCGACGTTCTTCTGGCGCGCGCGCTGGCGTACCCGCATCCATCCGCTCGCCATCGCGGTGATCGGATCGGGCAGCCGCCGCGACCAGCGGTCGTTAAGCGCGCCGGGCGGGCACATCACGACATGGCCCGCGATCTCCGCCTTGGCGACGCCCGCGGCGGGCCTGAGCTCGCCGAGCGGCACGCCCTGGTCCACGTACAGGTCGCACAACCGCTGGAGCGCACCGTGAAGGTAGATCGGCGCCTCGTGACCGCGCAGGCGCAGTTCGGCGATCACCCGCTGCGCCTTGCCGAGCGCATAGGCGCCGACGAGCACGCAGCGATCGGGATTGGCGCGGAGCGCGGCGACCAGCTTGTCGATCTCGTCGCCGGTGTCGGGATGCCGGAACACGGGCAGCGCGAAGGTCGCCTCCGTGACGAACACGTCGCACGCCACCGGCTCGAACGGCGCACAGGTCGGGTCCGCGCGACGCTTGTAGTCGCCCGAGACGACGATCCGCTCGCCTCGCCAGTCGAGCACGATCTGCGCGGAGCCCAGCACATGGCCGGCGGGGACGAAGCCGACCTCCACCTCTCCCATCCGGATCGTCTCGCCATAGGCGACCGGACGGCCGGCCTGCTCGCCATAGCGGCAGTCCATGATCGCGAGCGTCTCCGGCGTCGCCCAAACCGCGCCATGGCCGCCGCGCGCATGGTCGGCATGGCCGTGGGTGACGAGCGCGCGCGCGACCGGCTGCGACGGGTCGATCCAGGCGTCGGCTGGCCGGACGTAGATGCCGTGCGGATGCGGCTCGATCCAGTCGCCCAACCTGTCGCCGTTCGTCGCCATCCCAGCGATATGGCGCGGCGGGGTGACGGTGCCAACAGGCCCGGCGCCGACAGACCCGGCGCGGACAGGTCCGGCCCCGACAGGGGCGCCGACAGGATCGAATCGCGATCCCGGCTCGTTGACCGGGCGACACACCATGGGAGCGCCGTCTTGGCCACATCGTTCTTGGGCAGCCTCGGCTGGAGCGGCATCGTCATCTTCGGTTTCGTCATCCTGGCCGCCGCCATCGCCTATGCCGCGTTGCGCAACCGGCAGACGCCGCGGCAGGAGCGGGCGACGGAGGATGCGACGCGGGCGCTGTACGACGAGCGGCCCGAGCAGGACGAGACACCCCGATAGCCGCCGATCCACCCGGCCTGCCCCCGCCGCTCGCCGACTGGTTCGCGCGGCGCGGCTGGCGTCCGCGTCGTCACCAGATCGAGATGCTGGAGCGGGCGCTGGCCGGGCGCCACGCATTGTTGGTCGCCGCAACGGGGGCGGGCAAGACGCTGGCGGGGTTTCTGCCCACGCTGGTCGACCTCATCGACCCGCCTCGCGCCAGGGAGGGTGGAGGGGGGCTCCACACGCTCTACATCTCGCCGCTGAAGGCGCTGGCGGTCGATATCCGCCGGAACCTCCTGGGGCCGATCGAGGAGATGGGCGTCGACATCGCGGTGGAGACGCGCACCGGCGATACGCCGTCGGACCGCAAGGCCCGCCAGCGCGCGAAGCCACCGCAAATCCTGCTGACGACGCCCGAGTCGCTGTCGCTGCTGCTGAGCTATCCCGATGCGGCGGCCATGTTCGCGGGGCTGCGCACGATCGTCGTCGACGAGGTCCACGCCTTTGCTACCGGCAAGCGCGGCGACCTGCTGAGCCTGTGCATGGCCAGGCTCCAGCGGCTCGCACCTGCCTGTCGCCGGGTCGCGCTGTCGGCGACGGTGGCGGATCCCGACGGCTATCGCGCCTGGCTCGCGCCCGATGGCGACATCGATGCGGTCGACCTGGTGGCGGGCGAGCCGGGCGCGGACCCGAACATAGCGATCCTGCTGCCCGAAGGCCGCATACCCTGGTCCGGCCACTCGGGCCGCTATGCCGCAAGCCAGGTGATGGCGGAGATAGAGACGCACCGCACCAGCATCGTCTTCTGCAACACCCGAAGCCTCGCCGAGCTGATCTTCCAGGACCTGTGGAAGGTCAACGCGACGTCGCTGCCGATCGGCGTGCATCACGGATCGCTCGCGCTGGAGGCGCGGCGCAAGGTCGAGGGCGCGATGGCGGACGGGCGGCTGCGCGCTCTGGTCGCGACCGCCAGCCTCGACCTCGGCGTCGATTGGGGAAACGTCGACTGCGTGATCCAGATGGGCGCGCCCAAGGGCTCGTCGCGCCTGCTGCAGCGGATCGGCCGCGCCAACCACCGGCTGGACGAGGCGTCGGAGGCGATCCTCGTGCCCGGCAACCGCTTCGAATATCTGGAGGCGCGCGCCGCGCTCGACGCGGTGGAGGCGGGCGAGCTCGACCCCGACCTGTTCCGGCCCGGCGCGCTCGACGTGCTGGCGCAGCATGTGATGGGCATCGCCTGCGCCGGGCCGTTCCGCGAGGCGGAACTGCTGGACGAGGTGCGCTCCGCGCTGCCCTATTCCGCGCTGACCGGCGAGCTGTTCGCGCGCGTGCTCGGCTTCATCCGCGACGGCGGCTACAGCCTGCGCGCCTACGACCGCTTCAGGCGGCTGGTGCAGGACGCCGACGGGCTGTGGCGCGTGACACACCCGCGCTTCGTCGCGCAGCACCGGATGAACGCCGGCATCATCGTCGAGGCGACGATGCTGGAGGTGCGCTTCAAGAATGGCCGCTCGCTCGGCCGCGTCGAGGAAGGGTTCGGCGCGACGCTGTCGCCCGGCGACACCTTCTTCTTCGCCGGGCTGAGCCTGGAGGTCGAGCGGATGGACACGGAGAGCCTCGTCGTCCACGCGACGAGCAAGCCCGCGCGCATCCCGACCTATGGCGGCAGCCGGATGCCGCTGTCGACCAACCTCGCCGACCGGGTGCGCGGGTTCCTCGCGGAGCCTGCGGAATGGCCGCGCTTTCCCGACGACGTGCGCGAATGGCTGGAGTTCCAGGCGAAACGCTCCGTCCTGCCGCGCCCCGGCGAACTGCTGGTCGAGACGTTCCCGCGCGAGGGACGGCAGTATATGGTCGCCTACAGCTTCGAGGGGTGGAACGCGCACCAGTCGCTCGGCATGCTCGTCACGCAGCGGATGGAGGCGCGCGGGCTGAAGCCCATCGGCTTCGTGTCCAACGACTATGCGCTCGCCACCTATGGACTGGAGAAGGTGACCGACCCGGCCGCGCTGTTCTCGCCCGACCTGCTGGAGGACGAGTTCGTCGACTGGGTCCAGAGCTCCGCGTTGCTCAAGCGCGCGTTCCGCGAGGTGGCGGTGATCGGCGGGCTGGTCGAGCGCCAGCATCCCGGCAAGCGCAAGACCGGCCGGCAGGTGAGCTTCTCCACCGATCTGATCTATGACGTGCTGCGCAAGTATGAGCCGGGCCACCTGCTGCTGGAGGCGGCGTGGGCGGACGCGCGCGCGCGGATGACGGACGTCGGCCGGCTCGCGGGCCTGCTCGACCGCGCGGCCGCGACGATGGTCCATGTCGACCTGCCGCGCGTCACGCCGCTTGCGGTGCCGGTGCTGACGCTGATCGGACGCGAGAAGGTGGCGACGGGCAGCGCCGACGACGCGCTGCTGATCGAGGCGGAGGCGCTGGCGGCGGAGGCGATGACGCTCGACTGAGCCGGCGATTGCGGCCGGCCGTGCAGGAGCGTATCCTCCTTGTCATGCACGCGCGCCTGCTGCCGCTGCTCTTCCTCGCCGCCCCGGCCGCCGCCCAGGACGCTCCTCCCGCCGCGCCTGCGCCGACTGCGGTCGCCCCGGCTACCGGTCCGTCGGCGACCGATCCGACGCTCGTCGCCTTCACGAGCGTCGATTCGCGCATGACGGTGCCCGTGTCGATCGCCGGCGCGGGGCCGTACCGGTTCCTGATCGACACGGGCGCGCAGCGCACGGTCATCAGCCGCGAGCTCGCGGCGACGCTCGGCCTGGCGACCGGCCACGACGTGCGGCTGACCGCGATGACGGGGACCGCCGCCGCCGGCACTGTCGTCATCCCCTCGATCGGTGTCACCCCGTCCGCCACCGGGACGGCGGCGGCGTTCGGCGGCGGCAGGATCGAGGCGCCGGCGCTGCTGCGCGCCAACCTCGACGCCGACGGCATGCTGGGGCTCGACACGCTGCAGGACCGGTCGCTCAGCATCGACTTCGATCGCCGGGTGATGGCCGTCTCGCCTTCGGTCCGGCGCCGCCGTCGCGAGCTGTCCACGCCCGGCGAGATCGTGGTGCGCGCGCGCAGCGTCTTCGGCCAGCTCGTCGTCACCGACGCCTGGGTCGGCGGCGCGAAGGTGCGGCTGATCCTGGATACCGGATCGGCCGTGAGCCTCGGCAACAGCGCGTTGCGCCGGCGGCTGGGCAGGCGCGGCTATCCACCGGTACCGATCGAGATCGTGTCGGTGCTGGGGCAGAGCATGACGGCGGACTATACGCGGATCGATCGGGTGAGGCTCGGCGGCCTCGTCATCGATGCGCTGCCGGTCGCCTGGGCGGACGTGACGCCGTTCGCGCGTTTCGGGCTCGCCGACCGGCCCGCGATCATGCTCGGCATGGATGCGCTCGCGCTGTTCCGCCGCGTCGAGATCGATTTCGCGAACCGCGAGCTTCGCCTGTTGCTGCCCCGCGCGCTCGCCGACCAGCGCGCGCGAGAGGGGTGGCCGCCGGGTTGAGGCCAGCCTCCGCTCAGCGCGCCGCGGGAGCCTGGACCGGCGCTGCCTGTGCCGCCGTGCCTGCGGCGGCCATCGCATGGCCGGCGGCCTCGACCTCCTGACTGCACCGGACGATCTCCGGCTGCATGTGTCCGGCGATGTCGGCGACGACGCGGCGAAGCCCGGCGCCAAGGTCCGTCCCCGGATCGCGGCCCATCAGCTTGCCGTAGAAGAACAGCGTGCCGTAACGGCTGGTCTGCGCGCCCTGGCCCGGCTCGCCCGCCAGATAGGCGAAGGCGGCGAGGCACCGCTCGTCCGCCGCCTCGGGCGACAGCGCCACCGGCGGCGCGGTGGCCGGCGGGGCCGCCCCAGGCGGAGTGGCCGGCGATCCCGCCTGGACGGCGGCGAGCAGCGAAAGGGCGATGGTGGTCGGCATGGTCGGCTCCCGGCTTCGTCTCGACGCTACACCGTCACCTGCTCGCCCAGCTCGAGCACCTTGCCCGGCGGGATGCGCAGGAACTCGGTCGGGTCGCTGGCATTGCGCTGCAGGAACATGAAGATCCTGTCCTGCCACAGCGGCATGCCCTGTTCGGCATCGGGCTTCAACGTGTTGCGGCCGATGAAGAACGAGGTGCGCGCCGGATCGCCGACCAGCCCGCCCTTGTCCTTGCGCGCCAGCCCCAGATCGCGCGGCACGTCCGGCGACTCCATGAAGCCGTAGCTCAGGACGGCGGTCGAGAAATTATCGTCGATCCGCTCGACGCTCAGCCGGCGTTCGTCGGATACCGTCGGGCGGCTGGCGGTGCGGATCGACACGATCAGGTTGCGCTGGTGCAGCACCTTGTTGTGCTTGAGGTTGTGGAGCAGCGCGCCAGGCGCGCCGACCGGATTGGCGGTCAGGAACACCGCCGTCCCCTCCACCCGCTCGGGCGGGCGCTTGGCGAGCGCGGCGGCGAGGTCGGCCAGCGGGATGCTCTGCCCGCGCTCGAACTCGCCCACGATGCTGCGTCCGCGCACCCAGGTGTAGATCAGGGTGCCGATCCCCGCGGCGACGGCGAGCGGCACCCATCCTCCCTCCACGACGCGCAGGATGTTGGCGCCGAAGAAGACGATGTCGAGCGTCAGGAACGGCAGGATCACGCCGACGGCGAGCGGTCGCGACCAGCTCCAGCGGTGCCGGACGACGACATATGCCAGGCAGGTGGTGATGACCATCGTGCCCGTCACCGCGATCCCGTACGCCGCCGCCATCGCCGAGGAGGTGCGGAACTGGACGACCAGGACCAGCACGCCGATCATCAGCAGCCAGTTGATCGCGGGCAGGTAGATCTGCCCCGAGCTCGTCGCCGACGTATTGCGGATCCGCAGGCGCGGAAGAAGGCCGAGCTGGATCGCCTGCTGCGTCAGCGAATAGGCGCCGGTGATGACCGCCTGGCTGGCGATGATCGTCGCCAGCCCCGCCAGCACGATCAGTCCGCCGCGCACCGGCTCGGGCGCCATCAGGAAGAACCAGCTCTGGTTGATGAACGGGACGTGCGCCGCCTTGGCGTGCTCGAGCGCGGCGAGCGCGAACGCGCCCTGGCCCATGTAGTTGAGCACCAGCGAGGGCGCGACGAGGAAGAACCAGCCGATGCGGATCGGCCTCACCCCGAAATGCCCCATGTCGGCGGTCAGCGCCTCCGCCCCGGTGACGGTCAGGAACACCGCGCCCAGCACGAACAGCCCGGTGACGCCATGCGTCATCAGCAACTCGACGCCATAGGTCGGGAGCAGCACGCGAAAGATCGATGGCTCGTCGGCGATGTGCCACAGCCCGAGGCCGCCGATGGTGAGGAACCAGAGGATGCACACCGGGCCGAACAGCCGCGCGATGTCCGCCGTGCCGCGCGACTGGATCACGAACAGGCCGACCAGGATCGTGATCGTGACGGCGAGCACCATGTTCTGGTCGAAGAACGCCGCGGTCGACGGGATCGTCTGCATCCCTTCCACGGCCGACAGCACCGACAGCGCGGGGGTGATGATCGCGTCGCCGTAGAACAGCGCCGCTCCGGCCGCCCCGAGCAGGAGCGCGGCGCGCGCCCGCCAGCCCAGCGCGCGCCGGGCGAGCGCCGCCAGCGCCAGTACGCCGCCTTCGCCCTCGTTGTCGGCCCGCATCAGGAACAGGACGTATTTGACCGTCACGACCAGGAACAGCGCCCACAGCGCGAGGCTCAGCACGCCCAGTATCTCGGCCGGGTCGATGCCGTCGGCCGCCGCCGGGGTCAGCGCGTCCCGGAACGCATAGAGCGGGCTGGTGCCGATGTCGCCGAACACCACGCCCAGCGCGCCGATGGTCAGCAGCGCGAGCGGCGTGGGCGAGTGCTGGTCGTCGATGGCCATGTCGACGGCAGGCGACACGGAGGACGACACGAGCGGCACGGCTTCCTTGACGGGGACGGCGCGCTGTACGCCGATGGACAAGCGACGCAAGCGGATACTGCGGCGCGGCAGGCCGGGTCCGGCGTACGGCGGATCGTGGTCGGCCGGTCGCGATCGATTCGCGGGCCGGCGTTGCTCCCCATGCCGGCTTGCGGCATGGCGGCGGCATGGTTCCCTTTTCGTTCGGTGGTCGGGAGTGGCGCGCGCTGGCGCAGGGCGCGCTCTACTGGCCCGCGCGCCGCGCGCTGATGGTGGCCGACCTGCATTTCGAGAAGGCGAGCTGGTTCGCGATCCGCGGCCAGATGCTGCCGCCCTATGATACGCTGGCGACGCTGGCGGAGCTGGAGGCGCTGGTGGTCGCGACCGGCGCGCGCGAGATGTGGTGCCTGGGCGACAGCTTCCACGATCCGGACGGCTGCGAGCGGTTGCCGGACGAGGCGCAGGCGGCGCTGCGCCGGCTGGCGGGGGGCATCGACTGGACCTGGATCACGGGTAACCACGACCCGGCGCTGGTGGACCGGTGCGGCGGACGGGTGGTCGACGAGGCGGTGGTCGACGGCGTGGTGCTGCGGCACGAGGCGGATCCGGCCGAGCGGCGGCCCGAGCTGTCGGGTCATTTCCATCCCAAGCTGCGCGTACGCGTGCGCGGCAGGCTGATCCAGCGCCGCTGCTTCGTCGCGACCGCCAGCAAGCTGATGCTGCCCGCGTTCGGCGCGCTGACCGGAGGCCTCGACGCCGCGCACCCGGAGATCGTCCGCGCCCTGGGGTTGGCGGGCGGCGGGGGCGAGGCGCTGGTGCCTCTCGCCGACCGGCTGCTACGCTTCCCGCTGGCGGCGTAGCATTGCCTGTCACCCCAGCGAACGCTGGGGTCGCTTGGACCGGGACACCACGCCCTCCTCTCAACGCGGTCCCAGCTTTCGCTGGGATGACGGTTGTTAGGGACGACGGCTTCGAACGACGACGATTATTGCCGCACCAGCGCCGGGAACGCCGCCCTGAACGCCGCGACCTTGGGCTTGTCCCACATCACCACATACGGGTGATTGGGGTTCCGGTCGTAGAAATGCTGGTGGTACGCCTCGGCCGGATAGAAGGTGCCGGTTTCCAGATGCGTGACGATCGGGTTCGGGAACGCATGGGCTGCGCCGAGCTGCGCGATATAGGCCTGCGCCACCGCGCGTTGCGCGGGCGTCTGCGGGAAGATCGCCGAGCGATAGCTGGCGCCGGTGTCCGGCCCCTGGTGGTTCAGCTCGGTCGGGTTGTGCGCGATCGAGAAGAACACCCGCAGCAGTTGACCATAGCTGACCTTGCGCGGGTCGAAGACGATGCGCAGCGACTCGGCATGGCGCGTCGTCTCGCTGCTGACATCGTCATAGGTCGCGGTGCCGGCGGTGCCGCCATCATAGCCGGCCGTGGTGGAGACGACGCCCTTCACGTTCTCGAACACCGCCTGCTGCGTCCAGAAGCAGCCACCGGCGAACACCGCGGTCTGCGGCGAGGCGGAGGCGGGCACATCATGCGCGGGGAGCGGCAGCGGCACGGCATGCTGGGCCTGTGCGGCGGAACAGGCGGCAAGTAGGCCGAGGCCGAGGGCGGGGAGGATGATACGGGTCATGCCACCGATATAGGCACGGGCCGGCGGCGGTCCAGCGATCCCCGGCTATTCCCGATCGTCATCAAGGCTTGTCCGGCGCTTATACCCTTCAGGCGTTCGGCCGGTTCCCCCGCGAAGGCGGGTTTCCACCTTCGCGGGAGAACGGGACGGCGCTCTCAGCGCAGCGCGGCGGTGGCGGTCTGGATACGCTCGCAGGCCTCGCGCAGCAGCGACTCGCTGGTGGCGTAGCTGATCCGCATCGCCGGGCTGAAGCCGAAGGCGGCGCCATGCACCGCCGCCACGCGGGCGTCGTCGAGCAGATAGCCGATGAACGCCTCGTCGCTGTCGATCAGCCGCCCCTTGGGGCTGGTGCGCCCGATCACGCCGTCAATCGCGGGATAGACGTAGAAGGCGCCTTCCGGCCGGGGACAGGTGATGCCGTCCGCCTGGTTGAGCATCGATACGACCAGGTCGCGGCGCGACTGGAACGCCGCCGCCCGCTCGGCGAGGAAATCCTGCGGTCCGGCCAGCGCGGCCACCGCCGCCGCCTGCGCGATGGAGCAGGGGTTGGACGTCGACTGCGACTGGAGCTTGGCCATCGCCTTGACGAGCCACGACGCCCCGCCGGCGAAGCCGATCCGCCAGCCGGTCATCGCATAGGCCTTGGAACAGCCGTTGACGGTCAGCGTGCGCTCGTACAGCTCGGGGCAGACCTGCGCGATCGTCGCGAACTCGAACCCGTCGTACACGATATGCTCGTACATGTCGTCCGCGAACACCCACACGTCCGGGTGCCGCGCGATGACCGCGCCCAGCGCGCGCAGCTCGTCGGCGCTGTAGGCGGCGCCGGTGGGGTTGGAGGGCGAGTTGAGGATCACCCATTTCGTCCGCGGCCCGATCGCCGCATCGAGCGCCCCGGGCGTCAGCTTGTAATCCTGGTCCGCGCCGGCGCCCACGAACACCGGCGTCGCGCCCGCGAACTGGACGACGTCGGGATAGCTGACCCAATAGGGGGCGGGCACCACCACCTCGTCGCCGGGGCCGATCGTCGCGACGAGCGCGTTGAACAGCGTGTGCTTGCCGCCGACGTTCACGCTGATCTGGTCGGGCGTGTAGGCAAGGGCGTTGTCGCGCGCGAACTTCGCGCAGATCGCGGCCTTCAGCTCGGGCGTGCCGTCGACGTTGGTGTATTTCGTCCGGCCGTCGCGGATCGCGCGGATGCCGGCTTCCTTGATGTGGTCGGGCGTGTCGAAGTCCGGCTCTCCCGCGCCGAGCCCGATGACGTCGACCCCCTGGCGCTTCAGATCCAGCACGCGGCTGGTCATCGCCAGCGTGGCCGAGGGGCTGATGCGCGCGAGCGCGGCGGACTGCTGCATGGGCGTGACTTTCGCGGGGAACGACACGCCTATAGCCGCGGCGCGGGCGGCGCGACAACCGCGGGGATGAGGCCGCGCAGCGCGTTGCCGACGAAGAAGCCGCCGGCAAGATCGACCGCGCGCAGCTCGCCCTCCACCGCCCGGCCGGTATCGATCAGCTCGCCGCGCAGCACGCCGGGCAGCAGGCCCAGTCCTAGCGGCGGCGTCACCAGGATGCCGGCGCGGGGGACGAACAGGCTGGTGAAGCTGCCCTCCGTCAGCCGGCCGGCGGGGTCCGCGAACACGACCTCGAAGCTGCCCGCCGCCGCTCGTGCCGCATCGTAGAAGCCGCGATCGCTCGTCTTGTGGCGCAGCCGCCAGTCGGCGGGCGGGACGGGCAGGGGCGCGACCGCGACCGCCACCGGCAACTCGACGGTCACCGCGCCGACCGGCACGTCGATGAGCAACGAA
>NZ_CAHJWW010000065.1 GCF_903643035.1 Sphingomonas bacterium
TGCTCGCCGCGGCCGAGGCGGCGAAGGGCTTTTTCGACCTGCCGCCACGCCTGAGCGGGCCGGGCCTGTTGCCGGATCTCGCGCCGGGCAGCCGCGTCGGCTCGTGGCAGATCGTGCGCGCGATCGGCCGGGGCGGCATGGGCACGGTCTATGAGGCGGCGCGGGCGGAGGGCGGCTTCGCCCAGCGCGCCGCGCTCAAGATCATCGCCATCGATGCCTCCGCCTACCTCGACCGCTTCGAGGACGAGCGTGCCATCGTCGCCCGCCTCGAGCACCCCGGCATCGCGCGCCTGTACGACGGTGGACTCGACGACGACGGCCACCCGTTCATGGCGATGGAGTTCGTCGACGGTACGCCGATCGTCGACTTCGCGCGGGGGCTGCCATTATCCCGGCGACTGCAGCTCTTCCTCGACGTCTGCGACGCGGTCGCGCATGCCCATCGCAACCTCGTCGTTCATCTCGACATCAAGCCGGGCAACGTCCTCGTCACCGGGGACGGTGCGGTCCGGCTGCTCGATTTCGGGGCGGCCCGCGCGTTGACGGCAGGGCTGCCGGCGGGGGCCGCCACGCCCATGCTGACGCCGGCCTATGCCGCGCCCGAGCAGTTGGCACATGCGCCGGTGACGACCGCGACCGACGTCTATTCGCTCGGCGTCCTGCTTCGCCAGCTGGTTACCGGCGAGCTGCCGCCAGGCCTCGGGGCCGGCGAGCATCGCGCGCTGCGCGGTGATCTCGCCGCGATCGTGGGCAAGGCGCTGCGCGCCGACCCCGCCGAACGTTATGCCAATGCCGACGCCCTCGCAGCCGACGTGCGCAGCCATCTGCGCGGGGAGCCGATCGCGATCCGTCGCGATCAGCGGCTCTACGTCGCGGGTCGGCTGCTCCACCGCTTCCGCTGGGCCGCCGCCGCCGCCGCGCTGGTAGTCGCTGCGCTTGGCGTCGGGATCGTCGCCACGACCATCCAGGCGCGGCGCGCGATCGCCGAGCGCAACCACTTCGAGGCCGAAGTCGCGCGGACCGATGCGGCGATGGACTATTTCGCGCTTATGTTCCACACCGCCGCCGCGGCCGGAGGCACCTCGCCGGTGACGGCGGAGCAAGTCCTCCAGAAGAGCGTCGCCAACCTTGACCGGAGCTTTGCCGGCGATCCGGCGAATTACGGCCGCGTCGTGGAATTTCTCGCCGACCTCTATTCGGAGATGACCGACGAAAGCGCCGGCGTCGCGCTCGAAACCCGCTATCTCGCCTCGCCCGCGGCACATGCCGACCCGGCCACGGCCAGCCGGGTCAGGCTGATGCTGGCGCAGTCGAAGCTGCGCTCGGGCGACATCGATGACGCCGCCGGCCAATTGGCGGTGGCGCAGGCGTGGTGGCGGGAACACGCGCCGCGCTATCTCGGCGAGCTGGCGCGCAGCCGGATCGTCGAGGGCCAGATCGTCAAGGCGCGGCACGATATTCCCGGTGCGATCGCGGTCCTGCGGCTCGGCCTGGCCGAGTCGGCCGCGCCGGCCGCCGGCGTGCCGCCCGAGGACGTGTCGAACCTGAAGAACAGCCTCGCCCTCGCCCTGATGGCGAACGGCGACTTCGACGCGGCCGACGGCCTGATGGCCGAGGTGCGCGCCTACCGCGAGCGACAGGGGCGAACCGACGACAACCTCCTTACCGCCATCCAGAACCAGGGCGCCATCGCGCTGGCACGGGGCGATCTGCCGCGCGCCGCCGGCCTGTTGCGCCAGTCGATCGACACGCGGACGGCGGTCATGGGCCCGTCCGGCGCGCTCGCCGCCGCGGAGCTCAACCTGTCGCGCACGCTCTTGCTGGAGGACAAGCCGGTCGAAGCGGCTGCGGCCGCGCGCGACGCGACCGACGTCGCCCTGCGCTACACGGGGCCGAAGAGCGCCTTGACCGTGGGCGGGCGCGTGCTGCGGGCAGCCGCCGCGGTGGAAAGCCGGGATGCAGCGGCGGCATCGTTGGTCGCCGCCGCCATGGCGGCATCGGCCGACAAGACCGATCCGCTACGCGCGCTTGCGCTGGCGACCGAGGCCGAACAGCGGGCGACGACCAGGCATTCGGCCGACGCCCGGACCGCCCTCGCCGCCGCCGATGCGATGATGCGGTCGAGCGGTAGGCCCGGCCTTCTCGCCCGGCCGGTCTACGACCATGTGCGGCGGCGCGCGCTCAGCCGTTGAGTTCGCGGAACAGCCACGCCCTGGCCTTGAGCCAGTCGCGCCGAACGGTCCGCTCGTTGACCCTGAGCGCCTCGGCCGTCTCGCCGTCGGTATAGCCGGCGAAATAACGGCACTCGACGACCGAGGCGAGGCGCGCGTCGAACCCGGCCAGGCGATCGACCGCGTCGTTCAGCTCGACAAGCGTCGCGTCGGGCATCGCCTGGGCGGCCAACGCCCTTTCGGTAAGAGTCGTCCGGCCGCCGACCGGATTGCGTTTCATGCGCAGCCGCGCCCGGGCGGCGCTGATCAGGATATGCCGCATCGCCTGGGCGGCTGCGCACAAGAAGTGGGGACGGTCGGTCCAGCCCTCATGGGCATTAAGTTTGAGCCACGCCTCGTGGACAAGCGACGTCGTCTGATGGTCGAGCGGGCGACCAAAGCGGTAGCGTTCCCGCCGGGCAAGCCGGCGCAGCTCGGGGTACAGCGCCGCGAAGCCGAGTTCGCCGCCGGTGCCCTGCAAGGTGCCGACCGAAGCCATTGATCTGCTTAGTTGCACAAGGGGGCGGCAACGAAAAGCGGATTGGGCGACAAAGGCCAACGCGGCTTCGACAAATATTTCCTCGGCCCGCTGTCCGGAATCGCGTCGCTACGGCGTGATCCTGAACAGCGACGCAAGCTGCGCGAGCAGCGGCGACTGATGGAGCCGCCGCGGCCGGGCCGGACAAGGGGCTGAGAAATGATGGGACCGGCAAAACTCTGGGTAATCGGCGTAGGCACGGCCATGGCGGTGTCAGCGGGGTCCGCCACCGGGCAGACGCTCTATGCGGCCGACAATTTGACCAACGGCGCGCTGAGCGGCGTCGTCCTGCTCGACAAGGCGACGCTGACCGAGACCAATTCGTTCCTGACCGACCCCCCGATCGGCGGTCTGGCGACCGACGGCAGTAACGTCTACGTCAGCCAGCCCGGCGGCATTTCGCAGTATGACAGCGGCGGCGTTCTGCTCGGTAGCTATGCCAATGTCGGCATCGACAAATTTGGCGATCTCGCTCTGTCGGGGAACATGCTTTATGCCGCCGACAACCTAACCAACGGCGCGCTTAGCGGCGTCGTCACCCTCGACACCGCGTCGCTGACCGAGCTGTCGTCGTTTGTGACGGCCGGCCACATCGCCGGCCTCGCGACCAACGGCGCTGACATCTTCGCCAGCCTGCCCGACGGCATCGCGGAATATAGCCTTGATGGCACCCTGGTCGGGAGCTACGCCAACGTCGGCATCGACGGCTTCGGCGCACTGTCGTTCGCCGATGGAACGCTCTACGCGGCCGACAACCTGACCAACGGCGCCCTCAGCGGCGTCGTCATGCTCGACGCGTCGCTGACCGAGACCGGATCATTCGTGACGACCGGCCATATCGCCGGACTGGTCAGTGACGGGACGACCACCTTTGCGAGCCTGCCCGACGGCATCACTGCATACGACAACGCCGGAAATGTCGTCGGCAGCTACTCCAACGTCGGCATCGACGGCTTCGGCGCGCTCGCGATGGCCGCGCCGGCCGCCACCGGCGCCGTGCCCGAGCCGGCGGCGTGGACGTTTTTTGTGATCGGGTTCGGTGTAATCGGCTGGTCGCGACGTCAGGCCGACATTAGAAAGCCGCAGACTTTGATTAACCGGAAAATCTGTAGATAGTTAGACGGAAGAAGCGTCCAATATCTCCATTTAGTCCCGTTTAGCTTTGCTACCCAACCCCCGGGCGTAAGACAGCTTGAGCCGGTTTCTAGTATTGTCGTGGGAAAGCGAGCGACGAATTGAGATTAACGAACGTCTGATCTTGGCACGCGACGTCTCGTATCTGAACGGCGGCTATTGGGGTCTTGGCGCAACGCGACCGCGTCATCACAAAGTTCAAAGATCCATGTCCGGAAACGGGACCATACGGCGTATCCCTATACAGGACGATGTTACATTTAAACTGAATCTGTCGCCGCAGCAAGATGACCGCTCTTTGCAGGAGATCGTGAGGTCAATTGGCAACGCATGCTCACCAAGCCCGCAAGCAACTCGTCTTTCTGATCACGTCACAGGAGATAACAATGGCCGTATTCAATTTTCGCTTGGATAGTTTTAGTATCGAGAACACGCGGTCGCGCCACACAGACACCGATCACGTCGCCATTGGTCTTCGGCTAGACGGTCAGCAGTACGTTACCCAAACGAGGAACATGGGCGACCTTAACAACGGCTCTTACCCCGTTGGCCTGGCTTTCACCAACATTATTGTCACAGATAACTCGACGGAAGTGGTGTTTAATTGGCAGGTTATCAACAACGGTCATAGTTCGCAGGCCGGGTTAGATAATGCGTTGACTTCGGGTGCGACGCAGCTCGCTTCGACAGCCGCGACAGCGCTTGGAGATGACGTGCTGCCAGGAACAGGTTCGGTTTGGGGTAAGGTTGCAGGCGCAGTGGTGGGCTGGCTCGGCGGAATGGTGTTTGCCGATTGCGATGGCCCCGTCGCAGTGGACCAAGTCGTGCTGAATGGCGCCACGCTCGCTGCCTGGACGGCGTCGGGCACTCACAGCGAGACCCGCTACTATCCCGGTATCGATTCAGCGCATGGCTGCGGCAGCAATTCAAAATATCATTCCACTTTTTCAATCTCACGAGCGGCGATGCAGGATGGCTGGCGCTGGTGCAGCAAGTGCCAAGGCATGCATTTCGCCGGTGGCGTTACTCCCGGCGTCTGTCCAGCGGGCGGCGCGCACAATCATGACAGCTGGAACTACGCCTTCGCGGTAAATGACCCCTCTGCCAACGGCCAGGGCGGGTGGGGCTGGTGCAAGAAATGTCAGGGAATGGGCTTCGAGCAGCGGCTCAGCACGGCGTCGCCACAACCGCCGATCCGCCGACAAGACGGGAAATCGTGGTCATTGTTCCAGGGAGCGTGCCCAGCTGGCGGCGGTCACGACATGTCCGACAGCGGGTCCTACGTGATCTCTACCGCCGATCCGAATGCGCGGGGACAGCAGAACTGGAGTTGGTGCCAGAAGTGCAATATCCTCCATTACACCGGAGGGTTGGCCGCCGGAACAACGGACAGTTCGTCTGCCGGACCATGTCCAGGTGGCGGCTCTCACACTAGCCAGGGCAGCGGCAACTATGTGGTATTGTACGCTGGGGCGTGATGTCAGCGTGATGGCGACCTAGCCGGAGGCACGGGCACACGGCGATGACGAACGATCCGACTGTCAAGGAGCGTATCTGATAGACTATTTGGCTCTAGGAGGCCGTTGTCGGGTTTTCGGCAACAGACCATAGCGCAACATGAATAAGTGACCGCTCACGATAGATAGCTAAGTGCGTCCGAATGTCCGACCTTGGGGTTTCGCCGGCTCACACTCTTGCGGGAGAGCACTTAGTTTGGGCGCCGCACCGCTTTTGAAAGCGCCTCATCGTAGCCCGCGCTCCGAGCAGTTATATTCGATAGGCCACCCATGAGGGCGACGACCTCGGCTTGACGGCGGCAGCCGGTCTTCGCAAGCACCGCACGAACTTGGTTGCGGATTGTCGTTACCGACAAGTCGGCGTTGATCGCGATCTTCCCGACTGAATCTCCGGCGCTCAGCTGTCTTGCGATCCTTGCCTCGGAAGGTGTTAGGTCAAACAACGACTGGACCAACTCGGTCGCTGGGGCGTGGACCGGCGCAACAGGAGTAAGAACAAGGACACCGGCGCCACGGACGAACACATCCCGCGCAAGTTCGCGTACGGGGATGATGTGCGCGACCAGAGCGGCTGCGCCGTTCCGGGCCTTGATCGCGAAGGAGCGCACACCCTTTCGCTTGTTGCCCGGCGCATCGAGGCTGCCGATGGCCTGTCGGAGAATCGCGTCGGCGGCTGGATCGACGAGGGCAAAGCGATCGCGCGCTTCCCACCGGACAAGATCTTCCAGACCCTCAATCAGCGGATTGACGGCGAGGATGCACCCGGCCGCGTCGAAGACCAGGGCGGGAATGCCGATGGCGGCCAGCATCGCCCCGATCGCCTGCGCGCGCTGGAGGCGGAGCCGGGTTGCGATCAGCGCGCTCCGCGCGAGATGGGGGCGCAGGATGTCGAGCTGATCGACCGCCGCCGCGCCGACCGGCCCAAGTTTGCGGTCGCGTTCGAAGGTGATGACCATCGTCTCGCCCGTCGGCAGCGGGATGGCGGTGGCGGCTGCCCAGCCCAGACCGAGCGGCCACAGAACGTCGCGATACAATAAGTCCTCGCCCATTTCCGCCTCGTCCCGGTACCCGGCTTGGTCGGTAAGGAAGCCACAGTGCCGCAGCCCGACCAAGCGTCGGAAGCGCTCGCCGCAGGCCATCAGGTTGTGACGCTGCAGACCGTCCCAGACTGCCACCAAGCTGTCCGACGCGGTCCAGCCCAGAACCTCGGTGTCGGCGGTCAGCAACGCTCCGCCCCGCGCCGCGGCGATCGTTGCGATGTCGTCAAGAACGCTCGGCCACGACTCCGGAACGAAGGCACATTCGTAAATCCGGTCGATCAGGGTCTCGTACACTTTGAACTCGCATAGTGGCTGAGGACGTCTCAAGCAGCCCACGCCATGAAACACCTCGTCCACCAACAAAAAAATCTTGGGCTTTGATCCATTCTGATCATGCGCGACGCGGGGAGAGGCCGATACTGCCCGGACTCGGTGACTGCATGGGATCGCCGCGAGCGATCAAAGACAGCCCAGCCTCGAACATCGCGGGGCCCACTGCGGCGCACCACGTTGGCAGCGAGATGACGACGTCCGACCGTTGCACGCACCTTGGGAGGATTTATGGCAATCGGAAGTCAGAAAGCTGGCGGCATCTTTTCGACCGGATTGGAGCAGGCGGTAAATTTCGCGCCGCCAGTGCCGCCCCACATCGCCACCTTCGTCATGGACAGCTTGAGTATTCTGGACACGCGGTCGCGCCATAACGACACCGACTATGTCTATCTCGCCGCCACGGTCGGCGCCAACGATCCGGTCTATGCGACCAGGCCCCTGGGCGATCTCAACAATGGCACGCACGGCGTCGCCCTGAGCGTCGAGGTCGACATCCCCGACGACGAGACGATCGTGGTGTTCAGTTATGTCGTCGTGAACAGCGGACATGGCGGCAGCGGCGCGCGCGAGCGAGCCGCCCAGTCCGCCCTGTCGACGATCGGCAAGGAAATCATCGCGCATGGCGCCGTGGCGGCCGGCGCGATCGTCGTCGGCACCATCCTCGTTCCGATTGTCGTCTCCGCGCTGGCCGCCGTCGCGGGGATATTGGCGCTAACCGAGGTCGGCCTCATCCTGTTCGCCGACTGCGACGGGGTCGTCGCGGCGGGCGCGCTGCCGTTCCGATGCAGCGATCTCATTGCGCGGACGAATGCGGGGCATCATGTTCCCGACGTTCAGGCCCATGCCGGCACCGACTCGCCGATCGGTTGCGGCTCGAACTCGCGCTATTCCACGACCTGCCACGTCACCACCAGACCCGCGATCCAGACCATCCTCGATCTCAACGGCGAATGGGCCGGCGGCCCCTTTATCACCGTGCACGGCGATACAATCGCGATCGACATGTCGTCGTCGCACCGGCCCGCGGCGCACGGGACTGTCTTCGACGCGACGCACATCTCGGTCAATTTCCCCGACGACAAGAGCTACACTGGCATCCTTCAGGCGCCAAACATCATCAAGTGGTCGAACAACTCGACGTGGACCAAGGTCGTCGCGACTACGCCGATCATCGACCTCAACGGCGGCTGGATGAGCGGCGGCGTTCTCGGGCCCAGGATCAAGGTCGAAGGCAATCTGCTGTCGGTCGACATGTCGGCGCTGAATCGGCCGAACGCCACGGGCAATATCGTCAACGGCTCGACGATCTCGGTCAGTTTCCCCGACGACAAGACCTACATCGGAACGCTTCAGCAGCCCGACACCATCCGGTGGTCGAACAACTCGACCTGGACCAAGTTCGACCGGTCGGTCATCAAGCATCTCTTCGTGCTGGTGATGGAGAACCGCGCCTTCGATCACCTGCTCGGGGCGCAGGGGATAACCGGCACCGATACTCAAACGGGAAAGCCGACGAAGGCCGAGGGCATTGCCACGCAATCCATCATGGTTGGCGGCGTGCTGACCAACGACTATGCCAGTCGCCACTATGCGGTCTCGCCGACCGCCGGCGACAAGACGTTCAAGACCCACGACGTCAATCACCAGTTTCCCAACGTCCTGACGCAGCTCTGCGGCGAGGCGGCGGGTGCGGCGTTCGCGGCGAGTGGCGGCCTGCACGGCGGCAACTACCCGCCGGTGGTCGCCGCGGACAAGCGCGGCTTCGCTGCCGACTATGCCGCGCACTCCGACGTCGACAACCCGGGCGAGCCGATGCGGTGCTTCGCGCCGGGCGACCTGCCGGTCCTGACCGCGCTCGCCAAGGAGTTCGTGCTGTGCGACCACTGGTTCAGCGCGATGGCCGGGCCGACTGAGCCCAACCGCATGTTCGTCCACGCCGCGTCGTCCGGTGGCTGGGACGACTCGCCGACCAACTCTCAATATGAGGAGATCTATGCCGAGAAGGTCGCGGGCGCGTCCGGCCACGGCATCAAATTCGACAATGGTACTATCTTCGATGCGCTGCGCCGGGCGAAGGTGCCGTTTCGCATCTATGCCGGCGACCAGTTCCCGCAAGTCGGCCTGCTGTCGGGGATCAGCCTCTTTTCCGACGTCGACGACTTCGAAGACTTCGCCGGCGACATAAACGAGCCAACCTACAACGCCGCGTATACGTTCATCGAGCCGAAATACGAAACGATCTCGCAGAACGCCGGCGTGCCCTTCGTCAACAATTCGCAGCACCCGGCGAACGGGGTGGCGATCGGCGAGACGCTGATCAAGCGCGTCTACGAAACGATCCGCAACTCGCCGCTGTGGAACCGCAGCATGCTGATCGTCACGTGGGACGAGCATGGCGGCTTCTTCGACCATGTCACGCCCCCGCGCGCCGCGCGCATCCCGGCCGGATCGCCGCCCAAGGACATCGAGGGCAAGAACCACGGCTATATGTTCGACCAGTACGGCCCGCGCGTCCCGGCGGTCGTGATCTCGCCGTGGTGCCCGCAGAACATGATCGAGCATCGCCAGCTCGAGCATTCGGTCATTCCGGCGACGATCGAGCAGCTCTTCGGTCTGCCGCCGCTGACCGTGCGCGACGCCGCCCTCGTCGGCCTCCACACGCTCGCGACGCTCGACACGATGCGCAACGTCGTCACGCCGATCCCGGACGCCGTCACCGTCGCGGAACCAGCCGGTCCGGTGCCGGCGACGACGACGCTCGCCACCAACGAGTCGGCGCCGGCAGTCGCCACGATGAGCGGCGCGACGATTTCGCCGGCAGCGTCGGACGTGGGGGTGCCGGTCGTCGCGCCGCTTCCGTCGTCGCCGCTCAACTTCGGTGATCCGCGGTTGCCGGCGGCGCTGGCGGTCGCGGTCAAGGCGCATATGGAGGCGGTGCCGGCGGAAGCCGACGCCATCAGAGCCCGCGGTTTCAACCTGAAGACAGTCGACGACCTCACGCGGTATCACGCGGATATCACCCCGATCGTCGCGCAGGCTAGGACAGCGGCGCGCCAGCAGAAGTTGCTCACGCGGAAGCAAGGCGTCGTCGCGGCGGGTCCAGTCGTCGCGGTCCACGAGATGGTCAAAGCCCAGGTAGTCGGCGCTTGAGCGGCGCCTACTTGCCCTTCCGCTTGCTGCTCATCGTGGCCGCAATGTTTGGCTCGGTCGCCGTCGCGGCGCCGCATTTGACGGTATCGACAGCAACCGACGGTTCGACGATCTACCGCATCGACCAACTGGAGGTTACGCAACCGCTCACCGCCTATCCCGGCGTGGTGTTGCGGCAGGGCGACGTGCTTCACGTCGCGGCGGGCGGCTGCGTCCAGACGGGCGGCAGCGGCCTGACCTGGAAGCGCTTCGTCGACCCGACCGGCGCGAATGCCGAGCGGATATACAGCGGCACGCTGGAGATCGCGGGCGCGACGCCGCTGCCGCGCGGGCGGATCGCGAATTGGATCGGCGTCCCGATCGCGGTCACGGCCGCGGCCGCCACGCTTCAGATCGGCTACCAGGACGACGGCTACGGCGACAACGGCTACGACCATCCCGATCCCGGCACGGACGGTCAGTGCGTCGGCCAGGGTCCGGCATGGGTGACGATCACCGTCGCCAAGGGCGCGCCGCCGCCGGCAAGCGATCCCCGTTACAACGAGGTCGCGATGAAGTCGGTTCACAACGCGTACCAGCGCGACGAATCGCTGCCCGACATGCTCGGTTTCCACCACCTGCGCTCGGTCGAGATCGACATCCACGACAGCAACGAACGCGACCAATGGCCAGAGCTAAACCGCGACTGGTACGTGTATCACAACACCGGCGTCGGGGCAGACGACAGCTCGACGTGCCGCAAGCTGTCCGACTGCCTGCGCCTGCTGCGCGCCTATCATCAGGCGGTGCTGAACCACGAGATCATTACCGTCTTCATCGACCTCAAGGACGGCTTCCGCGCTCAGCGGCAACAGTCGGCGGAGGATTTCGAGCAGGCGCTGCTCGACTGGCTCGATCCCGACCGCGCCGATTATCTTACACCCGCCGTGCTCGCCGCGCGCTGCCGCTCCGGTCCCGCGCGGCGCGGCGACTGCGGCTGGCCGCACCTGTCTGAACTCCGCGGCAAGTGGGCGATCGTTCTGACGACCAACGGCTCGCTGCCGACCTACCTCAACTGTTCGAACCCCCCCGCTGTCGGCGCCACCTGCGCCGTCCGCCGGCTTGCGTTCGTCGCGCCCGAGCTGTGTCTGTCGGGCGACGATCCGCTGGTATCGTGTCCCGACAAGGCGATCGCGGCACACCCCGAAGCGCGGTTCTTCAACCTCAATGCAGCCCAGCCGTCGCTCCTCGCGTTCGGCCCCGTGCTGCGGCTCAAGGGCTTCATCGCTCGCGCCTATGGCCTCAGCCCGGCGAACGGCGACTGGCCCGCAGCGCTCGCGAACGGCATCGAACTCCCGTCGACTGACGAGGTGAACGCCGCCCCGCCGACGTCGATGATCACCGCGAACGCGCAGGGCTGGCCATTCACCTGCCTGCACGAAGACTGCAACGCGCGGGCCGCCGACCAGCCGACGCTCGGCGTCCGGGTCGCTTCGGGCGACATCTCGGGTCACAGCGACGACTTCGTGTTCGCCGAGGCGCGGCGGACGCCCGCGCAGATCGAGACGCGGTTGTTCGCGCCCGGCTCGTCGGTCGCGGAATGGGCGAAAGCCTGCCTGATGGCGCGCGCCGCAATGACCGCGACCGCCGCGTATTTCGCGATCTGCCGCAGCGCGGATAAGCACGCACCGTTCATACAATACAGGCTCGCCGACGGCGCCGACACCGCGCAGGTCGAGATCGACCCAAACGTCTTCAAGCCCGATCTTGACGTCAGCCGTGAGAGCATCACGGCGTTGCGGCTGTCTGCTTCAAGTGATGGCCGCTGCTTTACGGCGGAAGCATCGCCTGATGGTGTAATCTGGCAGCCAGTCGGCAGCCGCATGTGCTTAGCCTTCGCGCTTACGCATCGGGGCATCGCCGCCAGCTCGCACGGCGGTACGCCGGTCAGCTTCGGCTACGTCGGGCTCAAGCTCGACGGAGTGAGTGCAAATTCGACCGCACTGAACGTCGCCAGCCGCATCGGGTCCGTTCAACGGGCAGTGATTGCCGACCGTCCCTTGTGAATGCTTACGACCGATGATCGTCTCTGCACGGCGAATTATAGCGTTGATATCTCGGATGAACGGGCGTCCGCTTTTGGATGTCGGCGCTAAGGCGTTAAATGTCTGGATGTGGGGTCTTACCGCTCCACGAACGCAAACTCATGCTGGCCGTCCCGCATTAGTAGGGCTCGCTTGCCATCCTTGCTG
>NZ_CAHJWW010000066.1 GCF_903643035.1 Sphingomonas bacterium
GTGCCCGCCTCCCCCGCCCCGCCCGACCTGCACGCGCGCCTCGTGGCGGCGCTGACGGACGCGCGCCGGGCGGCGAGGCTGCGGCAGGTCGACCTAGCCGAGCGGCTCGGGTGGCAGCAGGCGTACGTGTCGAGGATGGAGACCGGCGAGCGCATGTTGGGCGTCGACGAGTATGTCGCAGTGGCGCTCGCGATCGGGGTCGACCCGGTCGCGCTGCTTGGGGACGTGCTGGCGGGGTCCGGGGAAGCGTAGCGCCGTTTGGCTAAAGCTTGGCCGTGTCTAGCCGCGCCAAGCGCAATATATGTTTTACGTATAATGCTCAAGCCGGTCTAGATGCTTCGGGGTGCCTGCTGCCCCTGTCCCATCCGACCTGCACGCCCGCATCGTCGCTGCGCTGACTGTGGTACGTCGCGATGCCAAGCTTCGTCAAGTCGACCTCGCAAAGCGGCTCGGCTGGCAGCAGGCCTATGTATCGCGCTACGAGACTGGTGAGCGCCAATTGGGTGTGGATGAATATATCGCGGTCGCGCAGGCGATCGGGGTCGATCCGCTGGCACTGCTTGACGAGGTGCTCGCCGCGAATGCTCCTGACCGAAGATAAACCGGCAGAGAGCGATCAGGATTCCTTATCGACGCGATGTGCGAAAGCCTGTTCTCACAGCCGCTCGACGGCGCTGATTGACGCACCACTATCCCGCTCCGGCGGCTGTTGGCTATAGGTGATCGCGACCGTCTCAAGTACCGCCGCCGGCGCGCAACCCGCAAAGTAATGGACCAGCAATCCCCGATCATCCTGCCGGATCGAGAGGCTAGGCTCATCGTCCTTGCGCGCGGGGCGTCGGCATCAAGCGACGTAACCGTGCCACTGACCTTTCAGCATTCCGACCATGTATAGCATCCGGCGCGATACTCGCACTGCAATCAGCGTCATGTCACCGCCCTACAATCGCTGGCCAAGGTCCCCATCCTCCTGCAGGCGTTCTCTAGTTTTCTTCCTAGAATCATACCCCAAAAAACACCGTGGCTCCGCAGCGGAGCAATTCCTGATTCAAGAGATTCTGATTCAGAGCGCGCAAAGTGGCGGAAATCCGCGAGTTGTGAACCTTCATCCTGACGGCTCGGGGGAAGAAGCCTGACGGAGTGGGGGCAACGACCTGCCGAATCGGGGGAAGTGGCCTGACTGGCTGGGGTTATCCTGACGGCTCGGGGGGATCCTGACCTCTTGGGGGTCTTTGCAGCCTGCCCTTCCTGACCTGACTTGACCGGCGAGCCCAGGTCAGGTCAGGATAGATTTGGAGGCGATGAGGGCACCTGATGGCGACAGTCGAGATCGTGGACATCGACGACGACGTGGAAGAGTCCGCAATTGTCGGGCGCGCCATGAAGGTGGCCTCCGCCCTGTCTGCGCGCCGCACCGACGAGTTCGCCAAGCCCGGCAATCTAGTCGAGGTGCGCTTCGTCAAGGGGCAGTCTCTTAGCCTGACCGCGTCTAGGCTTCTCGCGCTCATGATCCTATCTGCGGGTGGTGAGGCTTGGCGTGACACCGCGCATCGCATGCGCAAGGCGGACATCCGGCGCGGGCACAAGGGCAACGAGCGTATCTCGGACATGCTCGAGGAACTGCACCGGACGCTCTTCGCCGAAGACGACCGGAGCTGGCGCGGCAAGAAGGCGGTTCGCAAGTTTTCGCTTATCCAGATGTCGAAAGAGGAAGCCGAAGACGAGGACGGCGTCGAGGCCGGCTGGATCGAGTGGCAATTCACGCCCGACGCGCGCAAGCTCATCCAGGAGTCCGAGACCTACGCGGTTTTAAACCGTCAGGCAGTGCTAAAATTCCGCTCCGCCTACGCGCTTAAGCTGTACGAACTTGGCGCGTTGCGCATCCACCGGCGCCAGCCCGTCTGGCGCTGCGACATGCCCGCGCTTCGCGCAGCACTCGGCATCGCGCCCGACATCTACAAGGATTTCGCGCAGCTGCGGCGCAAGGTCCTTGAGACGGCTAAGGCGGAGATCGACCAGCTCGCCCATTTCAGGGTCGAGTGGCAGGAATTGCGCCAGGGTCGGACCATCGTCGAGCTCGTTTTCCGGTTCGTCGCCAAGGACGCGCCCGCGCAGATCGGCACCGTTGACGAGCTCGCGCGCCATTCTGGTGGGCGCCGTCCCCGGCGCGAAGGAAGCGTCGAGCAGCTGGCGATCGTCGAGCAGCCGGAGGCCGAGCCTGCCGACAGCCAGCGTGTTCCGCCCGGAGCCATAGACGCGGTCGTCGCCAGGGTCGCCGGTGCGATGTCCGCCCATCCCAGGAAGCCCCACCCTTCTCTGCACTCTTCCACTTTCCCCACCGGCTCGCTCCGCTGGAGCGGATGCGAGGAGTTCCTGAGGATTGGGCGCGACCACGGTGGGGGATGGGACGTCGATCTCGTCGCCGATGCCTATCGCTCGATTATGGGTGACCGTCTGGCGCGATTGACAGGCACCAAGCTGCTCAAGAGTTGGCAAGGTTTTTGCGAAAGCTACGTTGCTCGTGTGGGCCGGCCGGCCTGATTTTGCACCGGTGCAAAAAGCTTCTCGGGTCGTTTCGTACCCCCATTCGGTCAGCCGGAAAGCAGTCTTCGCTGCTCGCGGTGACGGTTTGCACAAATACGGCTTACGTTGACGTCGAAGCGAAAATTACGCATTTAGCATGTCATTGTCGAAAGGAGAGGTGGTGGGTGCGCTGGGGCTGACGGGTCATATAGGTCAAGCCCGCGTGATGGCGCTTGCCGAGAGGTCTTCGGCGATCCTAGAGAAGCTCCGCGACAGTGCGCAGACCAGGCGTGCCGACGAGCGGCGCGAACCGCTGTTCACGATTGGCAAGGCGGCCGATCTGGTGGGTCGGACGTCGGCCGCGATCCGTGAAGCCGAGAAGGATGGCCGACTGCCCGCCGTTGACCGGACCGAGAGCAACCGCCGGGTTGGATACACGCTCGGCCAGCTCAACGACATGCGCGGCGTCTTCCAGACGCGGCCTTGGCGGCAGCCGGATGATCCCTGTGCAATAGTGGCAGTACAGAACTTCAAGGGTGGCGTCGGCAAGTCGACCCTATCGGTCCATCTGGCGCAGTACCTCGCCATGCGGGGCTACCGCGTCCTCCTCGTCGACTGCGACAGCCAAGCGTCGGCGACAACGCTGTTCGGCTATGTGCCCGATCTCGACTTGGACGAGGCGGAGACGCTTTACCCGTTCCTGCGCGAGGACGAGCGAACCTCGCTCGACTATGCGATCAGGAAGACGCATTTTGACGGCCTCGACCTGATCCCCGCTAATTTGCGGCTGTTCCAGTCCGAGTACGAGTTGGCCGCTCGGATGGCGCGGGGGCAGGGGGCTCTCCTGGACCGGCTCCAGCAGGGCATCGCTTCGGTCGCCGAACGCTACGATATCGTCGTCATTGATCCACCACCCGCACTGGGCGCGATCTCGCTGTCCGTCCTACGCGCCGCGAACGCGCTCGTCGTTCCGGTGCCCCCGACGGTGATGGATTTTGCGTCGACCGCGGCGTTCCTGGCGATGCTCGACGAGACAATGCAGGTGCTCGCGCAACACGGTATGGAGACCGAGTTGGCGTTTCTACGCTTCGTTGCTTCCAAGGTCGACGAGAACAAGTCGATGCAGAAGGAACTCATGCGGCTCATGGGCCAGCTCTACGGGCAGTCGCTGGTTCGCACGCCGCTCAAGGACTCGGCCGAGATCGACAATGCGAGCGCGCGATTGATGACGGTCTACGAGCTTGACGGGCCAACGACGAGCCGGTCGGTGCGCGACCGCTGCTTGGCCTATCTCGACGGCGTCAACGGTGAGATCGAGATTGATATACGGTCCATGTGGCCGAGCCACGAGGCACGTCTCAGGCGTCAGGGTCTAGCGTGAGGAGCGGATTTTGCACCGGTGCAAATCGGGAACGGAGGCGGTCGGGTGAGCGGGAAGAATAGCAGTTTCGCGGCCGACCTAGCGGGTGCGATCGACGCGCCTGCGGCGCAGCCGGCGCGTCCGGCCCGGCTCACGACGGGAGTGCTCGCCGGGCGCAGTAACCGCCTCGCCGACCTGGCCTCGGGCTCGCTCGTCAACCGGGCGGTTGAATTGGTCGACCCCGCGCGTTGCCGGATGTGGCCCGGCCACAATCGCGATTATGCCGCGCTGTCGGAAGATCGCTGTCGCGACCTGATTGAGAGCCTGAAAGCTCAAGGCAAGCAGGAGATGCCCGCGCTCGTCCGGAGGCTGCAGGGCGATCCCAGCCACGATTTCGAAGTAATCTCCGGGGCGAGACGGCATTGGTCGATCAGTTGGCTGCGCAGCCACAATTACGCCGACTTTCGTTTCCTGATCGAGATTCGCGATCTCAGCGACGAGGAGGCGTTCCGGCTCTCCGACCTCGAAAATCGAGCACGGGAAGATATCTCCGACTACGAGCGCGCCCGCGACTACCTTCGCGCGCTGACGCATTATTATAATGGCAAGCAGGGCGCGATGGCCGAGCGGTTGAACGTGAGCGACAGCTGGATGAGTCGTTACCTTGACTTGGCTCGCCTGCCATCGAGTATCCTAAATGCGTTCGTGTCGCCGCACGACCTTGGCATCAAGCACGTTACGATGCTGAAGCCGCTGCTGAAGCCTGACGACCGGCGCGCGCGTGTCGAGCAGGCCGCGAGCGAACTAGCGGCTAAGCGCGAAAAAGGAGAGGGAGGGGCAACCTCGCCGCGCGACGTCATCCGCTATCTTACCGCCTCGGCTGACACCCCCAAGAAGTCAGGAGCCCCCAAGAAGTCAGGAGTGAGCGACGTGATTGCCACGGAGGCAGGAACCCCGGTGCTGCGTGTCGAGCGACAGACGCGCAAGGCGGTGACGCTGACGTTGCTGCTGCGGGATGGAGCGACCCGGGCTGATGCTCAGGCAGCGTTGGCGACTCTGTTAGATCGCCATTGGCCGAGCGGCTAAGCCGACGAGGTAATTCCGAAAGGTGTCGCGGCTCTGGGACAGCGATGCAAATGCAGCCTTAGTAATCCGCCTTGGGCTGACCGCTGCCGCGACGCGGTCGATGCGGCTACCCGCGGCTTTGATGCCCGTGCCGCCGCCAGGGCACGGAAGGCGATCGGTCGGCGCGGCATCATCGTCGGCGAGCAGGCGATTGAGCTGCTCGATGCGTCGAACCCGGCCCGCCGGAGATCGTTCGCGCGGGCACGACCATGTCGCTGGCCGACAACGCCCGCGCGCAGAAGACGACCGAGCGCACCCTGTGCGGGCAAACGGCGGCGCAGGTCGCGCCGTTGCCGTGAGCGGAACAAGGATGGTTGGTGAGTGCGCGAGCCCTGGTCGGCGGGAGGATGGTTCTCTAAGCGCGCAGCTGCTCGACAATAGCTGCTGCTGGTGAGCGAGGTAGAGCGCGACCGCTTCCACGCAACCCCGCCGCCATGAGCGGGCAGAGCGATGAATTCGTCATGACGACCCGCCGGCCGGCACGGGCTCGAAGTTAGGTGCGGAAGATCACTTCGGACGTTGCATTAATATTAATCGGCGCGACGTTGAACACGGTGTAGGTTTTCAGGAAGCGGATCTCCCGGTCCGTCTTGGCCGCGCCCTCCGTATCGCCCTCGGCTCGCTTGGTAGTGCTGGCGCGGCTCGATGGAGCGTAGATAGAGCGCAGTCCCACCCCGACGCAACCATTCCCTACTGCTTGGGTTTCTGCTACCACGGCCTATGCCTGTCGTGTTTCGCGTCGGCGGCCTGCGAGTCGTGATCTGGCCCAACGACCACCGGCCGGCCCACGTCCATGTGAAGGGGGCGGAAGGCGAGGCGGTGTTCAACCTCAACTGCCCGCACGGCCCGCCCGAGCTGCGCGAGAGCTACGGCTTCAAGCTGTCAGACGTGAACCGGATCGAGGCGGCGCTGGCAAGCGTGGTGCCGATGCTGTGCGAGGGATGGAGGAATATACATGGCGATCACTGAGCGCGAGCTGGCGGAGGCGAAGGCCCGCATGGCGGAGACGCGCGCAGCCGGTCACGCGGTATCGGCCCGCTACGATCGCCGGCGCGCGCGCGTGGTGGTCGGCCTCCAGAGCGGGGTCGAACTGACCTTCCCGGCGCGGCTGGCCGAAGGGCTCGCCGACGCCTCGCCGGACGACCTCGCCGACATCGAAGTGAGCCCGGCCGGGCTGGGGCTGCACTGGCCGAAACTCGACGCAGACCTGTACGTTCCGGCGCTGCTCCAGGGCGTGTTCGGCTCGAAGCGGTGGATGGCCCGCCAGCTCGGCGCGGAAGGGGGCAGGTCGCGCACCGCGGTCAAGGTCGCGGCCTCGCGCGCGAACGGCCGCAAGGGCGGCCGGCCGCGCAAGCTCACCACGGCCTGACGGCCGCCTGGTTCACCCGATCCCGAACAGCGGCATAGACTCGGCCGCGCGCCGGCACGGGCTTATAGACGCCGATCGTCACCCGTTGGCGCGACGGGCAGGGCAGGGCGGTCCGCCGCCCGGCCGCGCCTGCGGGCCTCGTGCGGGCGCGACCCGGACTCGCCGGCGTCGACCCGCCTGCGGCGCTGCTCGTCACGCGCGCGGTCCTCGCCAGCGCGCCCCTGAACCACGGTCCCGGCGACAACCGGCCGCGCAACCTCGCCGTGCCCTGCCAGCGGTGCCACATGCGCCACGACGCGGGCGAGCATTGCCGGCGACGCTGGCGCAACGCATTCCGGGTTCGCACCGTGGGCGACCTGTTCGCCTCACGGCATGTCCCGCAAACGATCGTCGATCGGGAACGTGACGGTGGTGGCGCTGATCTCGCCCCGATTGCCTTCGCCCGAACGATGTAGGACAGGAAACCACCTAATCATCAGGAAGATTGCCACCATGAAGCTCCAGCTCGCCGCCGGCTTTGCCACCGCCATCTTGCTCGCCGCTCCCACCTACGCGCAGAACTTCGGTGCCTCTGGTTTCAGCGCCAAAGAACGAGCCGCGTTTACAGCCCCCGCGCACGCTCGGACCACCACCAAGACGAAAGTCGTCCACACGCGAAAGCACAAGGCTCACCACACGCGCACCAGCACTCGACGCTGATAAATCCTTACCGATCAACGAAGCGAGCGAGACGGCGCGGGCGTTCTCGGAATTGATCGACAAACGGGAACGGCGCGGCCTTCCTGGTCCCCGATTGGGATTAGGAGGCGGGAAGAGGGTGAACGCCACCGGCGCGACTCTGGCACCCACAAATGAGTTTGCGAGCACATCATGCCGACACAGCAGCAGCTAATTATTGATAGTAGAGATGGTTAAACCACGCCCCCAAGCCCCATTCCTCCACCGCCTCGATCACACCGGCATCAGCTGCCGTAGGACCAAGCCCCGTTTGCCCGAACAAGCGAGTGAGGAAACCGGGTGCGGCGATAGCTGGAACCGGCGGCAAACTGGCAATTTCTAAGGCCATATCATCGACTAGGTTCGCAAGCCGGGCGGCGAAGATCCCCGCTTGCCCCTCAGGATCGTCGTCCATCCGGAATATCTCCTCCACCTCCAGCAGGATGTATTTTCTTCGATTGGCGGCCCGCTCCAGGAAGGCGATGGCATTGTGGATCAGCGGCTGGGCGGGTGGTGCGGCAACCTGCCCCAGAAATCCTTTAAGACGCGCTAGCCCGTCCGCATAATTCCCGACGAATGCCTCCTGGCCATCCCATATCGTCGATGGGCATGGTGCCGTGTCGGCGGACACGAGGATTGTATGGGCCAGCGGGATGACATACCGCCACTCGGACAAGCCGACTTTTTCTGCCATCGCGCTTGTGGGTTCGCGTCCCGGCACCGTATCCGTCGCGTAAAGATACGATCGATTGGCCATCCGCTTTCCGGTTCCTATTCGTTACGGCGACAAATGCTTAAGCCAGTTCTACGCACGAAGCGACTTCTATAGTCTCAAGCTGTCACCCAACCATCCAAACGTCCCTCTTGTCGCTATTTCTGCGACAGGGAAGGGGGCATAGCCGGCGTTCCCGCAAACGAACGGCCAGCGGGACGGCCGGGCCATTCCCATTGGGATCCCAATCGGGACGCCTACCCTAGCGTAGAGTACCACATTCCAAACGCATTGTTGGCGGCGTGGACCACGATCCCGGGCATGATCGAGCGCGTCCGAACCCCACAAAATGCCGTCCCCAGGCCCAGGCATAAAGCAGCGACCGTGTTGGCGGCTTCGGCGTGCAGCGTCACGAACAGCAGCGCCGAGACGATCACGGCTACGATGGACGGCACGCGCGTCATGAGGCCGCCGAGCAGGTAGCCCCGATAGAGCATTTCCTCGACGAACGGCGCCACCAGCACCGTCGCGACCAGCAGCCCGAGGCCGCCGATGGTTGATAGCGACGCGCGCAGCTCTTGGCCGACGGCGAGGTGACTACCCGCACCCGACTGCCACACCGTCTGACCCGAGGCCGCGAGATAACAGAGCGGCAGCTGCGCGATCACCAGCGCGAGCAGCATCACTCCGAACGTACCGCGACCCAGCGAGGAACCGTGACCAGCACGGCGCACGCTCGACCCGGCCTGCGCAGATCGATCGCGGCGATCACCAGCATGATCGCCGCCGCCCCGACGATCGTCACCACGGTTGCGCCGGCCGACATGATGCCGATGCCCAGGGCTGGCCCGAGGACGAAGTGGATGAGCGTCAGCGCGACCTGATGCAGCACGAGAAGGCCCGCCACCCACCACAGCGACGGCACGCCCGCGCCATGCACAGGCATTCTTGTGCCGCCCCGTACAACCTCGCTGGCAGCGCTGCCCATGCCCATGCCTCCCCGGACGACAATCATGCCGACCCGCGCGCACGTCCAGCCCGATTGGTGCGACCGAGCCGCCCGCGACGATCAGGAGGAAAAGGGGCGGGGGAGGGCGACCAACCTAATACGAGGAGGCAGGCCATGCCCGATGCCAGCGATCAGACGCGTGCCGAGACCATCGGCCGCCTGAACGACCTCTGCCGCATGGGCCGGGATCCGACAGCGCGCATGCTCATTACGCGAAGCTGCCTCGCCGAGTTCGCGAGCGGATCGACCGCCGACGGCCTGGCCGTCCAGGTCCAACTGGTGAGGGCGGTCGGGGCACATGTCTTCGCCGGCGCCGACGCCGCCCTGCGGGAAGCGGGCGAGTTCGAGTTTCGCGGCACGGCGGTCTACTTCAAGATCGACGCCTACGACCTTGCCCTGGAATATGGCTCGGAGGACCCGGCCGACGCGAGCGTCACCACCCGCGTGCTGACGATCATGCTGGCGCAGGACCTGTGAGCCTCCGGCTCGATCTCCTGGTCCTGCTGGCCACCGCACCCGCCGATCCGGCGTGGGAAGCGGAGAAGGCCGGCTGGCGCTGCTTTGTCATGGGCAACACGAACAGCGCCTACCGACGTGGCAGCCGGCTCCATGCCGCCTGGCAGCGCGGTTTCGACGCGGCCGCCCGGTCCCCTGATCCCGAGCGCCTGATGCACTGACGGGACGGACGCCCCTTACACGGAGATGCCCAATGGGCCGACATGACCGTAGCAGGCGACGCCATGCGACGCCCGAGGTCCGCAACCCTATGCTCGCATTGCCGGGCACTGCCCGACTGCTTCAGCTGGACCCGCACACGCGGTCTCTGCTCCGCGCCGTGCTGCTCGATCTTGCGGTCGATGCCCGGACACGCGCCGAGGACAGCTGGCGTCGGCACAAGGCGCCGATGGCGGCCTACTGGAAGGCAGTCTCGGTCTATGCAGGCCATCTCGCCCGCGTGCTGCGATGAGCTACGATCCACGCATCGCGACAGTGTCGCGCGCAGAGTTCGATGAGTTGATGGCAATCGTCCGCGCCGCACCGGACGACGCCCGCCCGCTCAGCGAGGATGACCGCTGGCGCCGCGATTACCAGGCCGAGCAGGAACGCCGTCGCATCGTCGGCTACCAGCAGGACCTGTTCGCCTCCACCGCCGTCACCCACTACCACCGTCACCGGCCGGCACCGTCGTGGGATCACACACCGCCGGAGACGATCGAGGCGAAGCTGGAGCGCATCGCCGGCGATCCGTCCGCAACCTTCGGGCCGCCCAGGTCCGACCGGCCTGCCTTTCTGACCAAGGCTGAACGTGCCGCCATCGTCGCCCGCGCCGCCAACTGGCTCCGGGTCCGGCAGCGGGTCCGACTGATCGACGGCCCCGGCACCGTGGACCCGGCCTACGGCATCCATCGCTTCCTCGGCCGAGCCGGCGTCGTCTGGCGGCTATGCCGCGGCTTCGACGACCATTGCTACGTCTTTTTCGATCCGGCCGGTGGCGAACGCACGGCGAAGATCGAGTTTGTGGAGCTGCGCGACCTGGAGCCGGTCCGATGAGCTGGCGGCAACCGGACCTGTTCTGTGGCGACAAGCAGCCTCACCGCACACTCAGGCCGGAGCGCATCCATCGGCAGCCTCCACGATCCGCGCCCGCGTCGTTCGCATGGGAGAGCATGGGCGCCTGGGTCCGCTTAATGCACCGGCTGTTCGCCTTGGAGGCACCCAGCAGCGACCACTATCGCCGCACCCGCGATACTGCCCGCGAGCTGACCGTCGCCCGCATCCGCATCTGTCGCCACGACGACGATCTCGCGCGCGTCGAACAGATGCTGGTCGAAGCCCGCTCGGGCTGGCTCTACGGCCTCGACCGGGCCTTCACGCGAGCGGAGAGGGGGGAGTTGCTGGTGGAGGTGCGCAATCGACGCCGGCTGCTGGAGCTCGGTCGCGCCTTTCCCAAGCCCAAAGGAGCACGCTTCGATCTCGCTCGACTTGCCCAGCAAGCCCTCGATCGACTGACCCAAAGCCATCCTGACGCAGGGCTAGTGGACCGTCTTTGGGCAGAGCGACTTCGACGCACCCAACTCTCCTGTAATGACATTGGCACTACAGATGGCTAAGGTAGTGCGACCGACGGAGATCACGATGCCCACGCCTGCTACCGCTTCGCCCAAACGCGACACCCTGAACATCCGGATCAAACCCGAAGAGCGCAACCTGATCGACCGGGCCGCCAGCGTGCGTGGGAAGACCCGTACCGACTTCGTGCTCGAAGCCGCCCGCCTCGCAGCCGAGGAGGTCGTGCTCGACCAGCGGCTGATCGCCGTCGATCCCGATGCCTACGCCACGTTCCTGGCGCGGCTCGACCTGCCGCCCCAACCGAACGATCGCCTCCTGAAGACGATGCGGACGCCGCCGCCTTGGGACCCGGCATGACCATCTCCCCGCCCGTGCCCCTGACAGCGGACCATGAGGTCGACGCCTTCGTGTCGGGCGTGGATGGGCTCGATGCCTGGCTGAAGCGCAGGGCGCTGAAGAACCAGACAACCGGCGCGTCACGGACATTCATCGCGTGCGAGAACCGCACGGCCATCGCCTATTACGCGCTGGCGTCGAGCGCCGTGACGGTAGCACAAGCACCCGGCCGCTTCCGTCGCAACATGCCCGACCCGATCCCGCTGGTAGTTCTTGGACGGCTTGCGGTTGATCGGAGTCAACAGGGCAAGGGCCTTGGACGCGCACTGGTCAGGGACGCGGCGGTGCGGGTCATCCAGGCGGCCGACACGATCGGCATCCGCGGCATGCTCGTTCACGCGCTCTCGGACGAGGCCAAGACGTTCTACGAACGCCTCGGCTTCGAGCCATCCTCGATCGACCCGATGATGTTGTTCGTGACGCTGGACGACCTTCGGGCCAGCTTGTGAGATAGATCGCTTTCGGCCGACCGACGCGTGACCAACAGCCAATGTAAGGTCGTTACGGTTGCGAATCGATAATGCGGATTATGTACACGATCTCGGTCGAGATCGGCGGCGGCATCGCAGCGGACCGCCGCCGGTCGCGCGCTAAGCGCAATCCTGTGCTGAACGACACCATGCTCCACCTGCACGCGAGGGCCTGTCAGGTGGTGTTCGAGATCATCACTCTGATGGAGAACGGTCTTGCGGACGGCGCGATGGCTCGTTGGCGGACGCTTCATGAGATCACGGTCGTCGCGACGATTCTAGCGGAGCACGGCGAGGAACTGGCGGTCTGAGCTGCTGCCGGTCCGATGGACACGAGGTTAAGCTACGTGCGCTTGCCGCTCGAAGTCCATGGGGCTGAGATAGC
>NZ_CAHJWW010000067.1 GCF_903643035.1 Sphingomonas bacterium
CGGAGCGCGGCGGCGCGGCCCATCTCGGTCGCGAGCATCACCGTCTCGCGCCCCGCCTTCACCGACAGCGGCGCGCCGTCGAGGATCTCGGCCGCCAGCGCCAGCGCCGCCGGCATCAGCCCGGCGGGCTCGGCCAGCCGGTTGACGAGGCCGATCTCGTACGCGCGCTGCGCGGTGATCGGCTTGCCCGTCAGAATGATCTCCATCATGATCCGCTGCGGGATCATGTGGATCAGCGGCGCGGCCCAGGGGCTGCCGCGGCCGACCTTCACCTCGGTGATGGCGAAGCGCGCGGCGGTGCTGGCGACGCACAGGTCGCAGCCCTGCGCGATCATCCAGCCCCCGGCGAAGGCGACGCCGTTGACCGCCGCGATCGTCGGCTTGCTCAGCTCGATGGTGTCGCCGGGCACCGGGAACATGTCGCGCGGCGGCACGCGCAGGTCGCGCTCGACCATCTCCTTCAGGTCGCCGCCGGCGCAGAACGCCCGGTCCCCCGCCCCCGTCAGGATCGCGACGCGCAAGGCGGGATCGCGCTCGAACCGGTCCCAGGCGGCGAACAGCCCCTCGCGCACCTCGCGGCCGAGCGCGTTGCGCTGGTCGGGGCGGTTGATCGTCAGGATCGCGATGCCGTCGGCGCGCGCGTCGAACAGCACGGCGTCTGTGGACGATGATGACGACATTCGAAGTCCCCTTGCTGGGCGGCTTCCCGTCACGCGGACAGCCGCGACCGCGCCGGGACGTGGACCGGGCGCGCCACGCCCGAGCCCTTATGACGTCCCCGTCCCCCCGTCATCCCCGCGAACGCGGGACGCCTTTCGTCGCGGCCATAGCGGGACGCTTGCGCGTGCAACGAGGACTTGATTGCGGGGACCTCCCCGGTTCGGGCAGGCGTCCCTGCGGAGACTGCGAGAATGGCGAAGACCCTTACCCATCTGGATCGGCTGGAGGCCGAGGCGATCCACATCATGCGCGAGGTGGTCGCCGAGACCGACCGGCCGGTGATGCTGTATTCGGTGGGCAAGGATTCGGCGGTGATGCTGCACCTGGCGCGCAAGGCCTTCCATCCCTCGCCGCCGCCGTTCCCGCTGCTGCATGTCGACACGACCTGGAAGTTCCGGGAGATGTACGCCCTGCGCGACCGGATGGCGATCGAGAGCGGCATGGAACTGCTGGTCCACAAGAACCCGGAGGCGATCGAGCGGGGCATCAACCCGTTCGACCACGGCGCGCTCCACACCGACATGTGGAAGACCGAGGGGCTGAAGCAGGCGATGGACCAATACGGCTTCGACGCGGCGTTCGGCGGCGCGCGGCGCGACGAGGAGAAGTCCAGGGCCAAGGAGCGCATCTTCTCGTTCCGCACCGCCGCGCACGGCTGGGACCCCAAGAACCAGCGGCCGGAGCTGTGGAACCTCTACAACGCGCGCAAGCACGCGAGGCGGGACGGGAGGGGCGAGAGCATCCGCGTCTTCCCGATCAGCAACTGGACCGAACTCGACGTCTGGCAATACATCCAGCTGAACGACGTGCCGATCGTGCCGCTGTATTTCGCCGGGGTGCGCCCGACCGTGGAGCGCGACGGCATGCTGCTGATGGTTGACGACGACCGGTTCCGCCTGCGCCCCGGCGAGGTGCCGGTGGACCGCTCGATCCGGTTCCGCACGCTCGGTTGCTATCCGCTGACCGGCGCGGTGGAGAGCACCGCCTCGACGCTGTCGCAGATCATCCAGGAGACGCTGCTGACCACCACCAGCGAACGCCAGGGCCGCGCGATCGACAAGGACGCCGGCGGCGCGGGCATGGAGAAGAAGAAGCAGGAGGGGTATTTCTGATGAACGGCATCGCCACGCTCGACAGGGTCTATCGCGCCGACGCCCTCATCGCCGACGACGTCGACGCCTATCTCGACCGGCACCGGCGGAAGACCATGCTGCGCTTCATCACCTGCGGATCGGTGGACGACGGCAAGTCGACGCTGATCGGCCGGCTGCTGTACGACTCCAGGATGATCTTCGAGGACCAGCTGGAAACGCTGGAGGCGGACAGCAGGCGCGTCGGCACGCAGGGCGGTGAGATCGACTTCGCGCTGCTCGTCGACGGCCTCGCCGCCGAGCGCGAGCAGGGGATCACGATCGACGTCGCCTATCGCTTCTTCTCGACGCAGCGGCGCAAGTTCATCGTCGCGGACACGCCGGGCCACGAGCAATACACCCGCAACATGATAACCGGCGCATCCACCGCGGACCTGGCCGTGATCCTGGTCGACGCGCGCAAGGGCGTGCTGACGCAGACGAGGCGGCACAGCTACCTCGCGCATCTGATCGGCATCGAAAGGCTGGTGCTGGCCGTCAACAAGATGGACCTGATCGGCTACGACCAGGCGCGCTACGACGCGATCGTGGCGGACTATGCCGCGTTCGCGGCCGGCATCGGCATCGCCGCCTTCACGCCCATGCCGATCTCCGGCTTCAGGGGCGACAACGTCTCGCATCGGTCGGACAACATGCCGTGGTACGACGGGCTGACTCTGATGGAGCATCTGGAGACGGTGGAGGTCGGCGTCGACGCCGACCAGGCCAAACCGCTGAGGATGCCGGTGCAGTGGGTGAACCGCCCCGACCTCGACTTCCGCGGCTTCTCCGGCCTGATCGCCAGCGGCACGGTGAAGCCGGGCGATGCGATCCGCGTGTTGCCGGGCGGCAGGACGTCGACGGTCAGCCGCATCACGACGCTTGGCGGCGACCTCGACGAGGCGGTCGCGGGACAGTCGGTGACGCTGTCGCTCGCCGACGAGATCGATTGCTCGCGCGGCTCGGTGATCGCCGCCGCCGACGCGCCGCCGCAGACCGCCGACCAGTTCGAGGCGACGATCGTCTGGATGGACGACGAACCGCTGATCGTCGGCCGCTCCTACTGGCTGAAACTGGCCACCCAGACCGTGTCGGCGAGCGTGCGCGAACCCAAGTACCAGCTGAACGTCAACACGATGGAGCATCTGGCGGCCAGGACGCTGGAACTGAACGCGATCGGCGTCGCCGAGCTCCAGACCGATCGCCCGATCGTGTTCGAACCCTATGCGCAGGACCGCACGAGCCCGAACAGGGAATTGGGCGGCTTCATCCTGATCGACAGGATCACCAACGCGACGGTGGCGGCGGGCATGCTGCACTTCTCGCTGCGGCGCGCGCAGAACGTCCACTGGCAGCCGACATCGATCGGCCGCGCCGACCATGCGGGCCTGAAGAACCAGACGCCGCGGGTGCTGTGGTTCACGGGATTGTCGGGGGCGGGCAAGTCGACCATCGCCAACGAGGTCGAGAAACGCCTGAACCTGATGAACCGCCACACGTTCCTGCTCGACGGCGACAACGTGCGCCACGGGCTGAACAGGGACCTGGGCTTCACGGAGGCGGACCGGATCGAGAACATCCGCCGCGTGGGCGAGGTGGCGAAGCTGATGGCGGATGCCGGGCTGATCGTGCTGACCGCCTTCATCTCGCCGTTCCGCGCCGAACGCGAGATGGTGCGCGCGATGCTCCAGGCCGATGGGCGCGGCGGCGAGTTCATCGAGATCTTCGTCGACACGTCGCTGGCGGTCGCGGAAGCGCGCGACGTGAAGGGCCTCTACCGGAAGGCGCGCGCCGGCGAGCTCGCCAACTTCACGGGCATCGACAGCCCCTACGAGCCGCCCGAACGGCCGGAGATCGTCGTCAACACCTCCGACATGACGCCGGCCGAAGCCGCCGAGTTCATCGTTCGCCAGATCATGCCGCTGAAATGACGCGGGCCATGACGGACGTCGACCTCGCCGCGCATCTCGCACGGACCGCGGGCAAGCTGCTGCTGGCGGTGCGCGAGGCGGGCGTGTTCTCGGCCGAGGCGCTGGGCAAGGCGGGGGACCAGACCGCCAACCAGTTCCTCGTCCACGCGCTGCGCGAGCAACGCCCGGACGACGGGCTGCTGTCCGAGGAGACGGTCTGCGACGGCGCGCGGATGGGCCGGGAGCGGGTCTGGATCGTCGATCCCGTCGACGGCACGCGCGAATATGGCGAGGGGCGGCTCGACTGGGCGGTGCACGTCGGGCTCGCGATCGACGGCGTCGCGACGATCGGGGCCGTGGCGCTGCCGGCGATCGGCCTGACGCTCACGTCGGGCGCCCCGCCCGCGCTGCCGCCGGCACAGGACCCTCCCCGACTGGTCGTCAGCCGTACGCGCCCGGTGCGCGAGGCGACGGCGGTGGCCCGGGCGTTGGGCGCCGGGCTGGTCCCGATGGGCTCGGCGGGCGCGAAGGCGATGGCGGTGGTCCGTGGCGAGGCCGAGATATACCTCCACGCCGGCGGCCAGCATGAGTGGGACAGCTGCGCGCCCGTGGCGGTGGCGGCGGCGGCGGGGCTGCACGTCAGCCGCATCGACGGCTCGCCGCTACGCTACAATCTGGCGAACACCTGGCTGCCCGACCTGCTGATCTGCCGACCCGAGCTGGCGCGGCGAGTGCTGGCGCTGGTCGAGGCGATGCCGCCGCCGGACTGAGGCGCTCGACACGAGTGAAGGCGTTGCCGGAAACCCGCGCGGAGAGCGTCAGCGCGGCGCCATGCGGATCGCGCCGTCCAGCCGGATCACCTCGCCGTTCAGCATCGGATTGGCGACGATCGCACCCACCATCTGCGCATATTCCTCCGGTTTCCCGAGGCGGCTGGGATGCGGCACCTGCGTGCCCAGCGAGTCCTGCGCGGCTTGCGGCAGGCCCTTCATCATCGGCGTCAGGAAGATGCCGGGCGCGATCGTCATCACGCGGATGCGGTGCTGCGCCAGGTCGCGCGCCGCCGAGATGGTGAGGCCGACGACGCCGCCCTTCGACGCGGCATAGGCAGCCTGCCCGATCTGTCCGTCATAGGCGGCGACCGAGGCGGTGTTGACGATCACGCCCGCCTCCTCGCCCTCGATCCTCGCCGCGATCAGCCGGGCCGCGAACTTGGATATCATGTTGAACGTGCCGACGAGGTTCACCTCGATCGTGCGGCGGAACGCGTCGAGGGGATGCGCCGCGCCATGCTTGTCGACGATGCGGATCGCAGGCGCGACGCCCGCGCAGTTCACCAGCAGGCGCGCAGGCCCATGCGCCGCCTCCGCGGCCGCCAGCGACTCCGCGACGCTCGCGTCGTCCGACACGTTCGCCTTGAAGAAGGCGCCGCCGATCGCCGCGGCGGCGGCCCCGCCCGCCTCGTCGTTCAGGTCCAGGATCGCGACCTTCGCGCCGGCTGCGGCCAGCATCGCCGCGGTCGCGTTGCCCAGGCCTGACGCACCGCCGGTGACGATCGCTGCTATGCCGTTCAGGTTCATGTCGGGTTCCTTCGCTACGATGTCATGGTCGTCGGATGCCGCGCGGCGCGCGAGCCGGCAAGAGGCGTCCGCTATCGGCCGCTCAGCTCGTCGCCGGCATGCGGGTCCAGGCGGGCGTTGAAGACCACCGCCGCAAGCGAGATCGCCGTCACCGTCCAGAAGGCGGCGGAGAAGTCCGCGAACTCCGGCAGCGCGTGCCCCCGCGCCATCATCGACAGGTGCAGCGCCGCGCCGCCGGTGCAGATGCCCAGCGACAGCATCAACTGCTGGAACGTCGAATAGAAGCTGGTCGCGGCGCTCATCCGCTCCTTGCCGATCTCGTCATAGGCGATCGTGTTGTAGGCGGTGAACTGGAATGATAGCAGGAAGCCCGAGACCACCAGCACGCCGAACATCACGGGCAGCGGCCAGTCCGGCCGGAACAGCCCGCATACCGCATAGGACGTCGTTCCCAGCAGGCCGACGACGACGAGGCTGGAGCGGAAGCCAAACCGGCGCAGGATACGGCGCGCCAGCCCCTTCATCCCGAACGAGCCGAGCGCGGTCGCGACGGTCATCGTGCCGCTCTGCGCGGCGGAGAGATGGAAGGCGAGCTGCATCATCAACGGCAGCAGGAACGGTTGCGCCCCTTGCGTGATGCGGGTCAGCGATCCGGCGAGCACCGATACGCGGAACGTCGGCACGCGCATCAGCGACAGGTCCAGGATCGGATGCGCGGTCCGCCGGGCATGCGCGAGATAGAGCAGGCACACGAGCCCTCCCACGACGATCAGCGCCGCGGCGATCCTCCTGCCGCCCGATCGGCTCGCCAGCTCGAACGCCGAGAGCAGGCAGCCGAGCGCGAGCGCGGACAGCGCGAAGCCGCGGCCGTCGAACGGATGCGCCGACGGCTCGCGCACGTCGGCGATGAACCGCCCGACCAGCAGGATGCCGGCGATGCCGATCGGCACGTTGAGCCAGAAGATCCACCGCCAGTCGAGATAGGTGACGATGAAGCCCCCGACCGGCGGGCCGAGGATCGGGCCGACGAGCGCCGGCATCACCAGCCACGACATCGCCGACACCATGTCGCGCTTGGCGACGGATCGGAGCAGTACCAGGCGGCCGACCGGGATCATCATCGCGCCGCCCGTCCCCTGCACGAAGCGCGCGGCGATCATCGCCGGCAGCGATGGCGCAAGACCGCAGGCGATCGAGCCCGCCATGAACAGCGCGATCGCGGCGCGGAACACCGGCCTTGCGCCCAGCCGGTCGGCGAGGCTTCCCGACGCGGGGATGAAGATCGCCAGCGCCAGCAGATAGGCGGTGAGCGCCACGCTCATCTCCGGCGCGCGCACGCCGAAGTCATGCGCCATCGTCGGCAGCGCGGTGGCCAGCACGGTCGCGTCCAGGTTCTCCATGAACATCGCGCACGCGACGATCAGCGCGACCGTGCGATAGTTCGCGGCCGGTGCGGCGCCTCCCTGGCGGTCGTCGGTCTGCGTGATCCGGGCCGCCGCCGGCACGATGCCGTCGCGGCTCTCCGCGTTGACGGAGGCGATGCTTCGCCGGCGGGGCCGCGCCGGCACGCGCGGGTCGAGGGAGGGGGGACCTGGCACCGGCCGCTCTTCGGAGCGCCGGGCGCGGATGACAACCTGCCGTCGCTCCCCGCACGCGCCGTCCGGGACCGCTACGGCGCGTCTACAGGCGGATCGCGACCCCGCCGCGCGGTCTGCGGCGCAGCGGCAAGGGGGCCGGGCGTCGGTGCCAGATCGGCGTCACCAGCATGTGCGGCATCGCCAGCGCCGCGATGCCGGCGAACAGGATGCCGACGTCGCCGGCCAGCCGCCCCGCAAGGGTCGTCGCGATGCCGAGCAGCACGACCGCCGCCCCCGCCAGGACAGGGGCGACCCGCAGCAGATAGGCGCCCATCGTGGGACAGCGCAGCTCGTCCCGGCGCTCCTGCGTCTGCCGCCAGGCGTGGAGCATCACGAAGCCGACCGCGAATCCGGTCAGCGGTGGCAGGGCCACCGCCGCGACGAGCGCCGCGACCGTCAGGCTGTTTGCCGGCGACACGCGCCGGTGGACAAGGCCGCCGACCACGATCGCCAGCCCGAGCACGCCGGCGACCTGCAACAACGACGCGATGTCCCCGGCCGCGGCGGTGCTCCGCGTCAGCCGCGCGAACAGGTCCGCCAGGGCATCGCGGTGGACCACGGCCGGGGCGGCGACGAGGCACGCCCCCCTCGCCCAGCCGAACGGGCCGTGATCCTCGTCGTCGAGCGCGAAATGGACCGCCGAACAGGCCAGCAGGACGGACAGGCCCCAGATCGGCGCCGCGATCCACAGCGACAGGACCGCCCCGATCGTGCCGACATAGGCGGCGAGGAACGCCTGGCGCCGTCCGGGCGCCACGATCGTCAGGTCGCTGGCGCCATGGGGCAGGCCGAGCACGCCGACCGCCAGCGCCGCGAATGCCACCTGCACCCCCGTCCCGACCAGCGACGCGGCGATCGCCAGCAACAGGAACGCGCCCCACCCGAAGAGCGGGACGCGCCCGCCCGTCACGCGCGGTAGCTCTCGGGCGCGACCATCGACTTCATCGCCTTGTCGATGTTGGCGGCGACGTAGAAGGCGTAGACCACCTTGGCCACCACATCGAGGACCAGGATCGCCCAGATCGTCGCAAGCGGCGTGATGGCGTGGACGCCCTCCGGCCCGATCGCGAACACGACGGGGTACAGGATCCAGACCACGGTGAGGAAGACGAGGTTCTTCGCATAGGCCCCGTCCATCGCCCCGCCCTCGCTTCGGCTGATGGCGCGCAACGGACCCCAGAGGATGTAGAGGACACCCAGGAACGCGGCGCACGACCATGCGAACCACACGAGCTTCATCGCCGGCAGCGTCGACATCGACGAGATCAGCCCGGCGACGATCATCAGCACGTCGAGCGTGATGACCGACACGAGGAAGCCCGGATCGGACTTGCGACCGAAGAGCGCAGTCACCACCAGCCCCGTGAGCAGGATCGGCGTCGTGATCGACCAGTCGATGTAGCGGGCGGTCAGGGTGACGGTGCCGTCGAGCTTGAAGAAGTCGCCGATGCCGAAGGTCATGGCCAGATAGCTCGTGGCGGCGATGAACGGCACGATCGAGTGGTAGTAGGTATGTTCGCGAACGGACGGCAGCTTCGATCCCACGGCGAATATCGCCAGCGATGCCAGCGACATGATGACGAAGCCGATCAGTAAGGGTGTCGAGTCCATCGGTATCTCCCCTGTTCGGGTCATGATCCGGGCCATGAGCAAACGCCCGCTTGTCACGAACATGGAGACCGGATGATCGTTCCGGAATGTCAGTCAACCTGTCGCATCGGCCGTCCTCCTCGAGGGTCGGATTCCGGCGATCGGCGGATGGTTCACGGCTTGCTTACCGTTGCCGCGCTAAGGCTCTGCCCGATGCTCCACGATCCCGTACGCGCCGCCCGGGCCGACCGGGCCAACGACCCCCGCCCGCGCTCGGCGGTGAGCGGCGGCGTCGGCATCGCGGGCGTCGCCGGGCTGGCGTCGTGGATTGCGGTCGCGCGCCGCTTCGGCATGGATGGGCCGTGGTCGGCGCTCGTCGGCCTCGCCGCCTGCGCGCTGCCGATGATCGGCTGGTCGCTGGCGATCGACAAGGTGCATCGCCGGGCCTCGACGGGGATCGGCTGGGCATCCCCCAGGCCGTGGCGCGAGACGGTCGACACCAGCCTCGTCAAGCTTGCCGGGCTGTGGGCGACATGGGGCGGGATGGCGCTGATCTACTTCGCCGGGCGGTTCTACTGGCAGGGGCCGTTCGCCTTTGCGATGTGGTGCCTCGCCTGGATCGCGCCCGCCGCGTTCGTGGTATCGGTGCCCTATGTCCTGTGGCTCGACCGGCGGCTGGAGAGCCCGCGGGACGGCGCCTGGGCGCTGGGCGCGTGGCTGACCGGCGCACCCGCCGACGCGCCGGCGATCGCGGGCCACCTGCGGGCCTGGGCGGTGAAGGCGTTCTTCCTGCCGTTCATGCTCGCGATCGTGCCGCCGGGCTTCGCGCAGGTGGTGCGCGCGGACCTGTCACGGGCCGCCGGCGATCCGGTCGCGTTGTCCAACCTGCTGACGACCCTGATGTTCGTGGTCGACGTCGCGCTGGCGAGCGTCGGCTATCTGCTGACGCTGCGGCCGCTCGACTCGCACATCCGCTCCGCCAACCCGTGGGCGGCGGCATGGGCGGCGGCGCTGGTCTGCTATCCGCCGTTGATCCTGATGGGGACGAACGGCCCGCTCGACTATCATCCGGGCACCGCCGACTGGACCTGGTGGCTGGCGGGGCATCCGCTGCTGCTGGCGGCATGGGGCGCCGCGCTGGTGGCGCTGACGGCGGTGTACGCGGCCGCGACCTGCGCGTTCGGGCTCCGCTTCTCCAACCTGACGAACCGCGGCACGCTGACGCACGGCGTCTATGCCTGGTCGCGCCATCCGGCCTACCTGTCCAAGAACGCCTTCTGGTGGCTGTCGACGCTGCCGATGCTGACGACGGGCAGCGTCACCGACGCGCTACGCGCGACGCTGCTGCTGGGCGTGGTGGGCGGGGTATACTGGTGGCGGGCGACGACGGAGGAGCGGCACCTGCTGCCCGATCCGGACTATCGCGCCTATTGGGACTGGATGGAGCGGCGGGGGCCGGTACCAAGGGCGTTTCGCTGGATGACGAGGGGATCCGTCTGATCCGGTCGCCCGGATGCGGCGCCGATCCGTCCGGTGCCGGACCGGCGGTCAGAAGCTCGCCTCGTCGTAGATCCGCGAGACATCTCCGCCCCAGGCGCCATGGTAGCGTTCCAGCATCACCTCGGCCGGCACGGTGCCGCGGCGGACGATCTCGCGCAGCGGGTCGAGGAAGCCGCTCTCGTCGCTGCCCGCCGCATCCGTCCGCGCGCGCGCCGCAAGCCCGGCGCTCGCGATGTCGAGCACGGCGCCGGCGATGTCGCGCAGCTTGCCGCCACCGGGCAGCGGCGCATCCAGCGCGAGCCTGGGCACGCCGTCGCGCAGCGCCTGCCGCCCTTCCAGGCTCCAGTCCTTCACCATGTCCCACGCCGCATCCAGCGCGCCGCCGTCGTACAACAGCCCGACCCACAGCGCGGGCAGCGCGCAGATCCGGCTCCACGGTCCGCCGTCGGCGCCGCGCATCTCCAGGAACGTCTTCAGACGCACTTCGGGAAAGGCGGTCGACAGATGGTCGGTCCAGTCGTCCAGCGTCGGCTTCTCGCCGGGCAGCACCGGCAACTCGCCGCGCAGGAAGTCCCGGAAGCTCAGGCCCGCCGCGTCGACGTACCGACCCTCGCGGTGGACGAAATACATCGGCACATCGAGCGCATAATCCGTGTAGCGATCGTAGCCGAAGCCGTCCTCGAACACGAACGGAAGCATGCCGGTCCGCTGCGGATCGGTGTCCGACCAGATGTGGCTGCGGTACGACAGCATGCCGTTGGGCCTGCCCTCGGTGAACGGCGAGGCGGCGAACAAGGCGGTCGCGAGCGGCTGGAGCGCCAGGCCCACGCGGAACTTCCTGGCCATGTCCGCCTCGGACGCATAGTCGAGGTTCACCTGGATCGTGCAGGTGCGCAGCATCATGTCTAGGCCCATGGTGCCGACGCGCGGCATGTGGCGGCGCATGATGTCGTAGCGACCCTTGGGCATGACGGGCAGCTCGTCGCGGCGCTTGTCGGGCCACATGCCCATGCCGAGGAAGCCGAGCCCCAGTCGCCCGCCCGCCGCCTTCACCTGCTCCAGGTGGCGGCCGGTCTCGCCGCAGGTCTGGTGCAGGTCCGCCAGCGGCGCGCCCGACAGCTCGAACTGGCCGGCGGGCTCCAGGCTCACCGACCCGTCGGCGCCGTCGAGCGCGATGACATTGGTGCCGTCGGGACCCGTCTCCTCCACCGGGCGCCAGCCATATCGCTCCATGTCGGCCAGCAGGTCGCGGATGCCGCCGGGCTCGTCGTAGGAGGGCGCGTGGCGGTCGGCGAGCGCGTAGACGAACTTCTCGTGCTCCGTGCCGATGCGCCAGCGTTCCGCCGGCTTCTCGCCCCGCGCGAAGCTCTCGATCAGCTGGTCGCGGCTCTCGATGACCGGGGAGCGCGCGTCGGTCTCGGTCTTGGTCGTCATGGCCCGCGCCTTAGGCGGCGACGCAGGGCCGCGCCAGAGGGGATGGCCAGAGGGGATGGCCAGAGGGGATGGGGAGCCGGAACGGAGCGGCCGGACGACGATCAGAAGATGCCCAGGAACTTCCTACGCTGTTCCTTCCTCTCGCCGGGCGATGCCCTGCCGTTCTCTTCCTTGGCGGTGGTGCCGTGGCCGACGTCGTCGCGCGGGCGGCCCCCCGTCGTCTCCTGCGCGGTGGCGGCCATGAGCGGGATGTCCACCAACGGCTGCAGCGGAGGCTCGCCGTTCAGCTCCCGCGCCCGGCGGGCGATGGTGGTGGCTTCATCCGCGATGCGCTCCAGGTTATTGGCAATCTTGGAAGCGGTGAGCACGAAACGCGTGTCGCTCGCCACCACCGCGTGCGTGGAGATGAACGTCACCACCATGTCGTCGATGCGGATCTCCAGCTGATCGATCTCCGAATCCTCCGCTTCCGCGAGATCG
>NZ_CAHJWW010000068.1 GCF_903643035.1 Sphingomonas bacterium
TCCCGGTCAGCAACTTCATGCCACCAGAATCATCCGCGATTCCACCCAGTTCCTTCACTCTGCCAAAGTAGTGCTAGTCAGCCCGAACGATGACATGACCTGCGGCGACGATGGTTGGCGGCCCTATTTCGCGGGGGACGCGCCCTCTCCCTACAACTTGGTGCCGCTCCGTCATGCGCTGGGGTTCGAGCGGTTTGTCGCAGCCGCTATGGACCTCGCCGGCTCGTTGACACCCGGTGCCGCCGAAAATGGTTCTCACGTCGCCGAGTTCATCGCCCGCCACGGCCGAGGGATCAGCCAAGGCACGCCAGATCTTCCCGTGGGGGACTGACAGAGAGCGGCCGGTTCCAAGATCAGACGGCCAGATCCTGGCGCCGGCGCCAGACGAACGGTTCGATTCTTATGACGAACACTAAGACACCGCGGTCGAATTGTCATTGCTATTGACCTATGTAGTTCGGACGGGTGCTAGACGGCCCAGTGGAGAGGCTCGACCTGCAACCGGCTGAAAACGGAGGGTTGTATGCGCGAATTGACTTCCGAGGAGCTCGCTTTCATCGCCGGCGGCCGCAGCGACATGGCGGCCGCGGACGAGGGCGGCGGTGACATCGTCGTGATTGGCGGCGGCGGTGGAGGCGGAGGAGGTGGCGGCGGCGGCCCATTCTTTCCGCCGGGGGGCGGCGGTGGCGGCGGCAATCCAGGAGGGGGCGGTGGTGGTGGTGGCGGTGGTGGCCATGCCCATACCACTCACGCAGGTACGACCTACCACTACAGCGCGAACCTTTCCCAGACGCAGATCGACACGGTCGACGCCATCGTCGATTACGGAGTCGCTCACAACAAGACGGCCGGCGAGATCCAGATCGCCGTCAACCAGGCGTTCTACGAGTCCTCGCTCGGAACCATCACGAGCAATCCGTCGAACTCGAGCGTCAGCGGACTCTACCAGTATGACGCGAACACCTGGCATGACCTGGGACACGACGGACTGAGCCGATCCTCCTCGACTGATCAGATCGCCGCCTTCTACGACGACATGGTCCGATATCAGGGCAGGTATACCGTCGGGCAAGCCGATGGCTCCATTCCGAGCACCCTGAGCTTCAGCAGCTACATGGAAATCAAGCATCATCTCGGCAACAGCAACACGAGTTGGGACAGTCCGGTCGTCGGAGACTATAACGCGAAATCGAGCTCGTTAGGCTTCGGGCAGTGAAGGTCGTCGCTCCGTGGCGGCTATCAACGCGAATGACTGCGGCGGCCATATCGCTGGCGGCCGTAGCGACATCGGCCTCCGCCGCGGAATGCCCAGTCAGCCGGGCTCGGTACGCTGACCCGACGGGAACAGTGACTGCGACGTTCAAAGCGATTGGCCGCCGCGCGGGGTGGCCGACCGACGTGGCCTTTTCCGTCCAGCTGCGCGGTCGGCCAAAGCACTGGTTCGTGTTCGATCGCGGGGCAAGCAGGCATCTGACGCTAATCTCTACGACGGACGTCGACGCTAAAGGGTGGGCTCCCCCTTCGCCGGACGGCGGCCCTCGTCCTCTCGGCGACATGACTTATCTGGCCGCCACATCGAGCTTCGCCAGCATTCCGGATCTCCCAACCTCCGGCGGCAGCGCTCCGGCGCTGATCGCGCTTCCGGACCTCGCCGAGCTTCTCGCAAGGCGTACGTCACCGCCGGAGAACACCGACGTCGCATTTCTGAAGCTAGCAGGCTGCCGACGCTAAAGCAGGGGGCGGCCGGTAACCTCCCTGTCCGAAAACCGATCCTCGAAAGGCGCGAGCATGTTGAACGCTGATATCCTGCCGAACGATGCCGGCACCATGGACCGCGGAACGACCCGCGACGAGATGACAGCCCGCTGGAGCTCCTTGGCCAAGGACATCGCGGCCTCCGGCGGCTCTCCTTCCGCTGACGACGTTTTCCGCAAAGGCCGGCTCGTGGTCATCGGATCGGGTCTTTCCCACATCGACCTCCTCGGGGACGCGGAAGACGAGATCCGACAGGCCGATCATGTCTTTCACTGCACCAACGACCGGGTCACCCAAGTCTGGCTCGGGAAGCTGCGGCCCGACGCTTTCGACCTGCGCATCCTCTACGACGACGGCCTGCCTCGCCACCACACCTACATCCGGATGGTCGAGGCGATCGCCCACTTCGTCCGCCAGGGCAAGCGCGTCACCGCGATATTCTACGGTCATCCAGGAGTGTTCGCCACGCCGGCTCATCGCGCGATAGCCATTCTGCGCGCGGAAGGCCATGACGCCAAAATGCGGCCCGGCATTTCCGCGCTCGACTACCTCGTCGCCGACCTCGGCTTCGATCCGGCACTCCCAGGACTACTGAGCTACGAGGCCACCGACATGTTGCTGAACCGGCGGTGCATTGATCCCAGCCTGCACGTAGTGATCTGGCAGGTGGGGGTCGTAGGCGAGTTCGCGTTCAACCCACGCGGTTTCGAGAACCGTGGCTTCGACCTTCTCCTCGACGTTCTGGCCGAGATCTACGGCGAAGACTGGGAAATCGCGCACTACATCGCCCCGCAATACGTCGGGGTGGAGCCCTTGATCGAGACGATGGCGCTTTCGGACCTGCGAGACGTCGAGAAGAGGAAGAACATCTCTTCGCTGTCGACCTTCTACATCCCCCCAAAGATGGCGGTCGCAATGGACAAGGAGCGCGCCGTGGAACTCGGACTACTCGTGGCGGACCAGGCCGAGCCCTCGCCGCAGCGCGACTTCGTCAACCGATCCTACGGCGAGTATGAGATGGATGCCATCCGTTCATTGGCGGCGTTTTCGGTGCCGCCCTACTACTACGTCGAGCAGCCTTCCCCGGCCGCCGATTTCATGCTGGCCGTGAGCAACGACGCCGAACTGCGTGAACGCTACGTGCGCGATCCGGCGGCGGTTCTGTCGGCGCCCGAATTCGACAAGCTCAACGACCGCGCCCGGCGGCTTCTCACGATACATCACCCGCTCGCGATCGGAGCGGCATTGTCCGAGCCGCCGCTCTAGCCGCGCCACCCCACGTCGCTTCACGAGCGATCGTCGCCATCCAGGGCGGCATCCGAGACGGGAGCCGAGATGACAGAGACTTCAATTTCCGAACCACTCGCTCTGGATGCCGTCGCCGGAGGCTATGCGGTCGGCTCCGACGTGCCTCCTCTCTTCAGACCCGAGGCGCTGGCGGCCGCCGCGGACCGAGGCTTCGGCCAGCCCGTCGCTCTGTTCCCCATCAGCTGGAGCTTGCTGACCGGCATACTCGCGGTCATGGCAACCGCGTTCGTCGCCTTGCTTCTCGTCGGAAGCTACACCCGCAAGGAGAGCGCGGCAGGGATCGTCCGATCGGTCGGCGGCGACGTCCGCGTCGCGCCGTCCGCCCCGGGGGTCATCGACAAGGTCCTGGTGCGGGAGGGAGAGCCCGTCCACGCCGGTCAGACCCTTGCCACGATCACTACCGCCAGGAGTTCCCTCGACGGGCGACCGGCCGACCGGGCCGCGATCGCCTCGCTCGATCTCGAGCTCGCCAACCTCGGACAAAGACTGGCGTCGCTCGACGCCGCGGCCGAAGTCAATCGTTCCGCAGGCCCCGAGCGCCTCGCGGCTCTGAAGAACGAGCTGATCACCTCGCAGGCTCAGGAAGCCTCCAGCCGCGAGCGGCTTAGCCTCGCACGCGCAGCGCGCACAAAGGTCATGCCGGTGGCGGAACGTGGTTTCATCTCGGAGGAGTCGATGCGCCGTCGGCTCGACGAAATTATCTCCCTCCAGCAGTCGGTGGAGGAGGCGCAGGGCGCGCAGGCACGCCTGAAGGGTCAGATCAGCGATTTGCGGAGCACCATAGCGCAGCAGCCCATGACGCTGACCCAGGAGCGGGGCCAAGTGCTCGACCTGATGGCGAGGGCCAGACGGGACCGTTTGGAATATTCCGAGCGACAGGGCTACGCGCTCGTGGCGGCCACCTCTGGAAAAGCTACAGCCGTTCAGGCCGTGCAAGGGCAACAGGTCGATCCGCAGTCGACCTTGATGACCATAAGCGCCTCGAAGCCGGGCGTGCTCGCGGAGATATTCGTCCCGTCCAGGGCGATCGGCTTCCTCGAGCCCGGGCAGAAGGTCAGGGTGCGATACGACGCCTTTCCCTACCAGCGCTTCGGCAGCGCCGTCGGAAGGGTGCAGGCGATATCCGCCGGCGTCCTGAAGCCGCAGGAAGTGGACGCGGCGATCAAGGTCGACGAGGCGGTATACCGCGTGCTGATCCGATTGAATGGCGACACCGTGTCCGCCTACGGGACGAAGCATCGCATCAAGCCGGGCTTCGCCCTCACCGCCGACGTCGTCATCGAGGAGCGATCGTTCGGCCGATGGCTGCTCGACCCCATCGCCTCGCTGAAGGGCAACCTTTGATGCCAGTGATCAACCTCTCCGGACGCCGAACGCTGCCGCTCGTCCGGCAGGCGGAGGCGGCCGAATGCGGTCTCGCCTGTCTCGCGATGATCTCCGCGTATCACGGCCGCGACGTCGACCTCTCGACAATCAGGCGGCGCTTTTCACTATCGATGAAGGGGATGACCCTCCGGACGCTCGTGGACGTGGCAAGCGCGACGGGCTTCAGCGCGCGTCCCGTCCGCTGCGAGCCGGCCGAACTCAAGGAGCTGCGGCTCCCGGCCATCCTGCACTGGGGAACCAACCATTACGTCGTGCTGGAGAAAGTGACGCGCAGGCGGGTCCGTATAAGCGATCCGGCCGACGGACGTCTCGAGTTCCCCATGGCGGCGGTCGATTCAATGTTCACCGGGGTGGCGCTCGAGCTGACCCCCAACGGCGATTTCCAACGGGTCCGCGAGAGGAGTCCGCTCAAGCTGAGCTCGCTCATGTCGCTGAGCAACGGCGTGGCGCGCGCGCTCGGACAGACCGTGATCCTCTCGCTGTTTGTCGAGGCGATGTTCCTGATATCGCCCTTCTACCTCCAGTTCGTCATCGACCAGGCGCTTCTGAAATCGGACGACGGACTGCTGAAGGTCCTCGCGCTGTCCTTTGCACTGGTCCTGATCTTCCGGGTCGTGGCGGGCGCGCTGCGCGGCCTCACGACCCAATACGTCTCCAGCGTCGTGGCGCTCGAGATGAAGGGCCGGGTCTTCAACCATCTGGTCCGACTTCCACTGGAATGGTTTCAAAAGCGGCAGGTGGGGGACGTGCAGAGCCGGTTCTGGGCGGTGCGAGCGATCCAGACCTTCGTTTCACAGGGAGCGCTGACGGGCGTGCTCGACGGCTTGCTCGGCAGCCTAGTGCTCGTCCTGATGCTGTTCTACTCGCCCGTCCTCACCGCGCTGGTGCTCGGCTCGATCGTCGCCTACATCTGCGTACGGGCCGCGACCTTCCAGCTGACCAAGCGCTTCGCGGCGGACTCGATCATCACCGACGCGCGCGAGCAGACCAAGTTCCTGGAGACGCTGCGAGCGGCGCAGACCGTGAAGGCCGCGGGGTCGGAGAACATCCGCGAGACACAATACAGGAATGCTGCGGCGGCGTCGGTCAATGCCCAGGTCCGGGCCGGCAACATCAATATCGGCTGTACCGCGACGGAACAGCTGCTCAACGGACTGACCGACATCCTCGTCGTTTACCTGGGCGCGCGAAGCGTGATGGCCGGCAACCTGACGATTGGCATGCTGACCGCGTTCCTGGCTTACAAGGGACAATTCGTCACCCGCGTGACGAACATGGTCGAGCAGGGCTTCGCGTGGCGCCTGCTCGATCTGCAGTTGGAGCGCCTCGCCGACGTGGTCCTCACGCCGAAAGAGGCGAGGATCGACAGCGGCGGCTACGAGGGCGAGGTGAAGGGAGCCGTCGCGTGTTCCAACCTCAGTTTCCGATACGCCTTCGGCGAAACGTTCGTGCTGGCCGGCGCGTCGCTCTCGATCGCGCCGGGCGAGTGCGTCGCAATCGTCGGACCTTCCGGGTGTGGAAAGTCTACGCTCGCAAAGCTGATGGTCGGCCTCTATTCCCCCACGGGTGGCCAGGTATCCGTGGACGGGCGCCCGCTGACGCACTGGAGCAACCGGGCGCTGCGTTCGCAGATAAGCTACATCTCGCAAGACGACATGCTGCTTGCCGGCTCCATAGCGGAGAACGTCTCGTCTTTCGCCGACCGGATCGACATGGATCTCGTGAAGCAGTGCGCGACGATCGCCCAGGTTCACGATGAGGTCGAAGCGATGCCGATGGGCTACGAAAGCCTTGTCGGCGACCTCGGATCGACACTTTCGGGTGGTCAGAAGCAGCGGCTGCTGATCGCTCGGGCGCTTTATCGGCGGCCCAAGGTGCTAGTCTTGGACGAGGCCACCGCCCATCTCGATGTGGCGAACGAGAAGGCGATCGCGGAAGCACTCTCCCAACTGACGATGACGCGTATAGTAGTCGCGCACCGTCCCGAAACGATCGCGCGGGCAGATCGAGTGATGATCATTCGTCCTGATGGAAAATGCATACCGCTCCGGACAGGCGCGCAGGAAGAACAGCCTGAAAACGACCGAAATTCGAATGCTCCGATTGCCGTTACAATCAGTTAGTTTCAACCGTAGTTAGACAATTTATCGACGGCAAGTTGAATGGATGAGGTTAAGGTGCTGTCTGGGCTATCGCTCTGACGAACAATCGAACTGAATCAACGTCAGCGTCGGGGAACGTCGTTCCCACTAGCGGTTACGGCCACGTCCTAGCGCAAAACGGCCGACACGGTTTCGAACTGTTGCACAAGCCCTATTCGATCGAGCAACTGTCACGTGTACTGCGCAAGGCCGTATCATGGAATCTAGAGCCAATTACTTAGTCCTGAGCGACGCCTTGCCGGCACCGACGACGCGCAGGCGCTGGCGACCGGGATCCTGCTCGCCCGGGAGAAGTTCGGGCGCACCCTCGCGCTGACCGGCAGCGATGCATTCAAACAGGACGCGGTCAGGATTATGGCCGAGCGCGGCATGGACGTGGTGCTGGATGATCCCGCGCTCGAGCAGCAGCGTCAGGCCGCGGTGGCCGTAATTCGGGAACAGCGTCTGGCGGCAGCGCGGCCTCAGCCGGTGCCGGAGCGGATGATACCGGAGCGGGAGCTGTCGAGGGACCGGGAGATTGGCAGGTAACGCGCGCGAAGCGCGCAGTTACCTGTATCGGTCGCAACAGGATGCGAACTTTCGCCACTTTCCTGCATTCGGACGCTCTGGCACGTTTGGCCGATGTATGGCTGGAGCAACCATCGTGTCGCGCTTGCTGACCTGATCGCATTCGCGTGGTCAGCGCCCATGCGTGAGCTCGCGGCACAAGTGAATCTGTCAGACGTAGGTCTCAAGAAGCTGCTGCGCTCACATGGCGTATCGGGTCCGCCGCAAGGCCATTGGAACCGGGTGCATGCAGGACGGCCAGTGCAGGCATCACCTGCGGCGCCAGCCCGGGGACCTGGGCAACGACCTTACATCCACGTGGACCGTCGGCTCGCATATCTGCCTGAAGCGCCCCTCCCGTCATCGGCTGGACCTTTTACATCCGCCAAGGTGCCCGAGGATTTGGAGGAGCTGCGCGCGCGGGAGCTGAAGGCGGTCGGTCGACCGGCATCTGCGGCAAAGATCACAACCCCACATCCGGCGATCCGGACATTGTTGACGCGTGACGAGAAGGAGCGAACAAAGGCGGCCGAGATCCGGTGGCACACGGCCAACGTTCTTTGTGACAGTCCGTTCGAGAAGCGGCGTTTCCGCATCCTCAACGCCGTGTTTCTGACGCTAAGCCGCAGAGGCCATGAGGCGGCATCCGATCGGCAGGATAATCATACGGGATTCTCCGTCATCATCGGTGACACGAGCGTTGCGGTGAACCTCGATGAGGCGAGCAGAAAAGCCGCCGCCTACAATCGTTACAACGCGCCTCGACCCGATCCGAAGCGTCCGGCCTCCGTGAAACTCAGGCTCACCGCAGGAGCTGCATCCTGGCAGGATGACGAGGCTGGAACGCTGGAGGCCAGGATCGCCGAAATTTCGGCTGGGCTGATTGTTGAGGGTGAGAGAGCCTACCGGGAGCATTTACGTCAGCTGGAAGAGCAGGCGGAACGTCAGCGCATCGAGGCGGAAAAGTGGCGCCAGGAGCGTCTGCGAAAAGCCAATGCCGACCGGGTTGTGGCATTGGTCGAGAGCGATCGTCTGCTGGCGGAAGCGGAGAACCTGCGGAACCTGATCGCCCGCGTGGGCATGGCCGTCATGGACGGCCGGCTGGACCTTTCGACGGATCAGCTTGCTGAATGGCGGACGTGGGCCGATCAGGAAGCCGACAAGCTGGATCCGGTGGTTTCGGGGCAAGTTCGAGCGCACCTGCTGCCGCCACCTTGAGACTGAGAGCATGGTTCCTACGCCAAAATAGTTCCCAGCCGCTCAGTCTGACAGCTGGATACCTCGTGTCGAGAATTGAGGCTGTTTAGACCCAAGGAAGGGAGCGGTAAAATACGTTGACGCTTTCGAAGCAGCGATCGAAATCTGGCAATTCTTCAAGTTCTAGGCCGAGCGTATTCCAGTCCTTTTTGGCGCGATCCCTAACCTCAGGCTGACCAAGAGCATCGCGATCCGGATCAATACCACGTGCGCGACACTTGGCGTAGAGCAAGGCGAGGAGATTAGCTTGCTCAGTTTCATCGAGCGAAAACCTCTCGAGTAACGATGCGATATCGTACACATCTTGACGACGATTCCGGTTACGCTTGGGCTGCTGTAGCAGCGCTCGTAATTTCTCTGCGATTAGGTCAAGTAGCGAATAGGCACGGATCGCCACCCCCTGGCCGAGCTGAACAATTTGGATAGCATTGACCGGCTCACGAAATGCTATGTCGACGTCGAGCACGTCCGACGCAGTGCCAGTCCGGAAAAGCCGCTCTTGTGGTGTATCTCGTCGCGCATAGCCGACTCGTAGCGCCAGCAGGGGACCGTTTGCTTTAGCAAACATTTTGGCGCTGGGCTCGTAGCGCGATGACTGGACGTTACACATTAAATCAGGATAGCCAAGCTTAGCCGCCGCCCTAGGAAAAGCTGCATTGAGCGCTGTTTTAAGCGCTTCGGCCATCTCCTTGCTCGGCTCGCTTATCGCGGTGAAGTCAACATCGCCGGTTTGACGGGGGCTTTGATACACAACACCCATCAAAATTCCCCCCTTGAGGAAGATTTGATGGGCGAATGGTTCGGTTATCGCTAGAGCTGTCAGAAAGATCTCAGTGACCTGTCGTTCGAGATAAGCCTGCGGATCGCTCCGTGCTTTCTCGATCCATGCACTAATATTGACGGTGATTTGCGCTTCGGCCTCGATACCCTCAGACATTGAGCGACAGCATCCATTTTTCTGAGAATTTCGGCGCAAATGACTTGCCTGGGTCGAGGACGCGGCTTGAGCCGCGCTGCGCAAAGCGCACCCACCCTGCAATCCGATCATCCCTGATACCGATATACTCCTCAAGTATGAAACCCGCTCGAACCTTCCAGATCGGCTTCTCTGCACGCTCCATGCGCTCGATAATTTCCTCGCAATAAGTTGGGCCATGTTCCGTCCAGATGTCGAGAACATGCGACATCCCCCCGCACCGGTCGGGACTGTCGAGCGTGTCGAGAAAGGTCTGCCCGACCGTGGCGATCCGCGACAGGCTACCCTTAATCGCGATCTGGTCGCCAGCGAACTTTGTCGTGTCGATCGCAACTGGTCGGCCGCGCACGGTTCCGGGATGAGTCACCGCCTTGGCTGGCTCGATATCGGCCTCGGGATCTCCGAGGCTATCTCCATAATCGTGCTCCATTTGCTCGCGGACGAGTTGACGCCGTAAATCCGGGGTCGGCTCAACGAGGAAGAGGCTCTCAGGACGCCTATTAGAGAGGCCGTACCGCTGAAGGGCAGACAGATGGGCGATGTGGCAGAATGGATCGACTGAGCAAACAACATCCTCGGCCGGTGCATCAGGCCGATCAACGATTCTCCAGTGGGAGCTATAATCGCTGTCCTGCCGGATGATGCCTTCACTCCGCAGCAGGCTGCGCGTCCGCCGGAAAACGTCACGATTGGGCGTTACGCCCCGAAGATATTTGGCGCTGCCGGACCGATAGATGCCCCAGAGTTCGCGAAAGATATCATAGTTGGAGAGAACGGGTTTTGGCTGGCGGAGCAGCGCGCGCGCCAGGGTTTCGGCGAGCTGCGTCATTCGCTTGCGCTGCTGGAAGGGCCGTAGCCGCTCTGCCATTCACCTAGCGCCCTATATGCTATGTCCTAAGGACATAGCATATAGGGCGCTGCAGCAAAGTCAAGAAACTGGCTCGCCGGCCAGATGCGACGTTGACCTTGCGCTACGTACTTGATATCATCTGTCCTCAGGACAGATGATATCAAGTACGATAGGAAGTCGGTTTATCGCTGCTAGTGAGCGCAAACGGTGTCGCTCCGGAAACTGTCCCGCCTCGTTGATGCAAGAATGAGGCAACGCCAGGCGTTGGCGCCCGGCGTTGCCCCGACTGACTGAAGTAAAAAGCTCTACCTATTGCCATTGCCGACGCAGGAGGGTCTTGAGGTCCTCCACCATCCGGTCCTGATCGAAGCCGATCGCCGCCCGCGGCCGATCGGGGGGCTGGAAGTGGACTGGTGGGCGCTCGCCGCTGTTGAAGCCGTGCGAGTAGGTCATGCTGTTGGGGCTGGCGTCCTGCTCTCGCTGCGTACGCCATGCGCCCATGCCGGCGTCGGCCAAGGAAGCCACCACGACGATGCGCGAGAGGCGGTGAACGGCGTCGATCTTCTCGAGGAGCCAGGTTGCGTAGCCCAGGGCCCGATCGAGCGCGGCGGAGACGTTCTCGTCGATGATCGCGGGCATGTGGCCGCCGCCACGTTTCGCCGGAATGCTCAGCCGGACCGAACCGCGCTCGTCCAGAACGACGGCGGCGCCGTTGTCCTGCCCGAGCAGCAGGATGCCATCGCGAACGGCAGCGGAGGATCCGCGTGCGTGATCGAAGATGGCATGTTCTCCGAACGTAGCGGCCTGGAGCAACTCACGCCCGAAGTCCGGGCGCTCGATCTCGACCGGCCGCAGGATCGGCTGAGCCGGTCCCCAATGACGGCCAGGTGGAGAAGGGGGCCGCCTGCCCGGATCATGTTGCGCTGTTCTCTCGGGATCAGCGCCGTGGCCCGAGCGAGCATCTCGGTCGCGTCGACCGGCGCCGCGGCGTTCGCCAGCTCGAACCGGTGGATGTCGCGGGTGATCGCATCCCGGAGAGCATCCGGTGTCCGAAAGCCCTGCCGGATACTGGAGCTTCTGGTCGATTTCGCTACCAATAATGTAGCCTCGAACCGGCGTCCCTTGTGGCGCGTAATTCCTTGTCACCCAGCCCATATACCGGCAGATCTGGCCGAAGACCTTGTCGGAAGCGCGGATCTTCTTGAGCTCGATCACGACGAGGTCGCCATTCGCCGCCCTAGCGAAAAGGTCCATGGTGCCGACGGTCGTTGGCTGCTGTCGTCCCTGTCCTTCAAGGACCAGTCCCGGCTCGATAGCGTCCAAGTTCTGCGCCAGGTGGTTCTCGAGATCGCGTTCGAGGAAGGCACTTCGTTCGAACTCTTCAATCGTCCTACCACCTCGTGCCGCGGCCGGAAGTCGCCGGAAGGCCTCGACAGCGCGGTCGAATTGGGAGGTGTCGAGATAGTGATCGACCGCCTCCACTAGGTCCTGGGTGACGTCGGAGGCTCCATAGGCTGCAATGCAGTCCGCGACTGACGCATAGGAGATCCACTCGGCGCCATCCGCGTGATCCTGTACACGCGCGCGGATCTCGTCGCGTCGTCTCCTAATCAGCCTAACGCCGACGCGACCTCTGCCGTCGGTGACCCGCGTGAGTGCAGCGCGACAATCAGGATGCGAGCGCAGCGACAATCAGGATGAGAATCGCGAGGGGGTGCGGCGGCGCAGGGCG
>NZ_CAHJWW010000069.1 GCF_903643035.1 Sphingomonas bacterium
GGGCGCGGCCGTCGAAGCCCGCCCCGCCGCGCGGATCGGCGGCGACTAGGAACGCAGGGGTCGCCTCGCCGACCAGGGCGCCCACGAGCGCCGCGCCGCCATAGCCCATGCCGAACGCGAACTGCGCGTGCGCGCCCATCCGCTGCGTGACCAGCGCCGCGGTCGCGCGTCCGCTCTCCGCGTCGGTGCGGCTGAAGGCCGTGCGGTCGACCGCCACGCTGCCGTCGAACCGTGGCGACAGCGTCACCGCCAGCGTCGTGCCGCTGCCCAGCGCGGTCTGGACGTTGCGGGTCCGGCTCGACAACGCGCCGGTCAGCATGGGCAGCGGGGCGGCGTTGCGCAGCGTCCGCCCGAGGTCGACCGCGAACGCGCGGCTGTAGCCGTCGAGGATCACCGCGCCCAGCGTACCCTGCGCATCCCCCATCGGCCCCGACAGCACGCCGTTGGCGCGCATCGACACCGCCACCTTTCCTCCTCCCGCGAGCGCGGTGGCGCCGATGGGCGAGAACGCGGCCGTCAGATCGAGGATGCCGTTGCCATAGATGGCATCCACCCCCGCGTCGCCCGCGTCGCGCGCGGAGGAGAACAGGATCGACACGATCTGCGCGCCCGTCAGGTTGGGAAAGGCCTGCGCCAGCAGCGCGACCGCCGCCGACACCTGCGGCGCCGAGAACGAGGTGCCGGTCCACAGATAGCTGGTGCCCGTGTTGTCGGGCGCCGGCACCCGCGTGCCGACCGCGGTGATGTAATGCGACGCGCCGTCACCCGCCCGGTCGGAGAAGGTTGAGATCGCGCCCGGCGTGCCCGCCTGGTTCGCGGTGTTCTGATAGCCGGTCGGGGCGTTTACCGATCCGGCGATCACGACCAGGCCGCGCGCGGCGGCGGCGTTGTTCGCCACCTCCGCGAACGGGTCGGGGTTCGCGGTGCCGTCGTTGCCCGCGGCGATGACGATGACGATGCCCGCCGCCGTCGCGCGGCTGATCGCGGCGACCAGCGACGCTGCGGGCGCGGAGCCGCCGAGCGACATGTTGATGACGCGGGCGCCAGCCACGCGCGCCGCGTCGACGCCTGCGGCGATGCTGCTGTCGCTGAAGGAACAGCCGCTCGTGTCCGCGCCCGCGGTCGTGCCGGTGCAGGTGCCCGGCGTGTCGGCGCGTTCGATCACCAGCGTCGCGTCGAAGGCGACGCCCTGCGTACCGGTGCCGTTGCGGCGGCCGGCGAGCGTGAAGGCGACCGCGGTGCCGTGGCCGCCCTGGTCCTGCGCGGTGGTGCCGCCGGCGACGTTCTGCGAGGCGGGGGAGATGCGCGCGTCGAACTCGGCGCTCGTCAGGTCTATGCCGCTGTCGACGATGCCGACCGTGATGCCCGCGCCGGTCGCGCCGCTGTGATAGGCGGCGAGCGCGTTCATGTCGACGGCGCCCAAGGTCTGGCGATACTCGACGGTGTCATAGGCGGTGGTGGTCGGTGTCGGCGTGGGGGTCGCGACGGGCGTGGGCGCGGGGGTGGGAGCAGGCGTGGGCGTCGTCGGGGTGACGGTCGGCGTGGGCGTGCTCTGCACGCCGCCGCCGCCATCGCCACAGGCCGCCAGAGCCGCCGTTCCGGCCAGCGCGACGCCGCAGAGGATCCGACGCCTGATGATCGCCCGCATGTCGCCCGTCCCCCTGTCCGGACCGCCGTCCGGCTTGTTGTCCGGCCCCCTTGTCGGGGTCCCTTGTCGAGTCCCTTTGTCGGGTCCCCCTGTTGGGCGTTGCCGATCCATCCTGCCTATGCGGTTCTCCCCGCGCTGGGAAGCGCGGCTTGCCCGCCTCGTCCGGTCTGCCTAACAGGTGTGGCGATGCTGCCGCGCCTCGCCTCGATCGACACATGGATCTTCGATCTCGACAACACCCTCTACCCTGCGAGCGCGGACCTGTTCGCGCAGGTCGACCGGCGGATGACCGACTATGTCGCACAGGTGCTGGGGCTGGACCGGGAGGCCGCGTTCCGGGCGCAGAAGGCGTGGTTCCTGGGGCACGGCACCACCCTGTCGGGGCTGATGGCGGAGCACGACGTCGATCCGCACGCCTTTCTGGCCTATGTCCACGACATCGACATGGACGTGCTGGTGCATGACGCGGCGCTCGTGACGCGGATCGCGCGGTTGCCGGGGCGCAAGCTGGTCTTCACCAACGGCGATGCGCCCTATGCGCTCAAGGTCCTGGAACGGCTGGGCCTGGGCGAGGCGTTCGAGGCGGTGCACGACATCCACGCGATGGGCCTGATGCCGAAACCGCATGCGTCCGCCTATCGCGGATTGTGCGAGGCGTTCGGCCTCGACCCCGGCCGGTCGCTGTTTGCCGATGACATGTCGCGCAACCTCGCGCCCGCCAAGGCGATCGGGATGACGACATTGTGGGTCGACAACGGATCGGAACAGGCGGGCGACGCTCCGCCCGGCATCGACTTCACCACCGCCGACCTCGCCGACTGGCTCGGCGCCATCCTGGAGGACCAATGACCGACCTTGAAGCGACGATCGACGCCGCGTGGGAGGATCGCGCCGATCTCGGGCTCCATACCGGGGGCGAGGTGCGCGACGCGGTGACGCGGGCGCTGGCGATGCTCGACGCCGGCGAGGCGCGGGTGGCCGAGCCCGACGGCGGCGAAGCGGAAAGGGGCTGGCGCGTCAACCAGTGGCTCAAGAAGGCGGTGCTGCTCTCGTTCCGCCTCCACGACAATCGGATGGTCGACGGGGTCGGCGCCCCCGCCTTCGACAAGGTGCCGCTGAAGTTCGACGGCTGGGACGAGCCGCGCTTCCGCGCCGCCGGCTTCCGCGCGGTGCCCGGCTGCGTCGTGCGGCACGGCGCCTTCATCGGCCGCAACGCGATCCTGATGCCGAGCTTCGTCAATATCGGCGCGCATGTGGGCGAGGGGACGATGGTCGACACCTGGGCCACCGTCGGCAGCTGCGCGCAGATCGGCAGGAACGTCCACCTGTCGGGCGGCGCCGGCATCGGCGGCGTGCTGGAGCCGTTGCAGGCCGATCCCGTCGTCATCGGCGACGGCGCGTTCATCGGTGCGCGGTCCGAGGTGGCGGAGGGCGTGCGCGTCGGCGAGGGCGCGGTGTTGTCGATGGGCGTGTATCTGGGCGCGTCGACGAAGATCGTCGACCGGGCGAGCGGCGAGACGTTCCGCGGCGAGGTGCCGCCCTATAGCGTGGTGGTGCCCGGCACGCTGCCCGGCGAGCCCGGCCTCTACTGCGCGGTGATCGTCAAGCGCGTGGATGCGCAGACCCGGTCCAAGACCAGCATCAACGACCTGCTGCGCGACTGATGCGCGCGCTCCCGATCCTCGCGCTGGCGCTGCTTGCCGGGGCCGCCGCGCCGCCGCCCGCGCCGGTCGCGCCCGCGCAGGTGGTCGCGACCTTCCCGCACGATCCGCGCGCCTTTACCGAGGGGCTGCTCTACCACGACGGCAGCCTGTACGAGAGCACGGGCGAGCCCGGCCGCTCGTCAATCCGCCAGGTCGAGCTCGCCACCGGTCGCGTGCTGCGCTCGGTCGCCATCGCAGCCCCGACCTTCGGCGAGGGGATCGTGATCTGGGGGCGGCAAATCGTCAGCCTGACGTGGCAGGGCGGGATCGGCTGGCGCTGGCGGCTCGCCGACTTCATGAAGCAGGGCGAGTTCCACTATCCGGGCGAAGGCTGGGCGCTGACGCACGACGGCCGCTCGATCGTCATGTCGGACGGGACGGCGCAGCTCCGCTTCCTCGATCCCGCGACCCTGCGCGAGCGGCGGCGGCTGACCGTGACGGCGGACGGGCGGCCGGTCGACCAGCTCAACGAGCTGGAATATGTCGACGGCGAGATCCTGGCGAACATCTGGCGCACGAACCGCATCGCCCGGATCGATCCCGCCAGCGGCCGCGTGGTCGGCTGGATCGACGTGTCGGCGCTGACCGCGCAGGTGCGCGCGACCGACCAGGACGACGTGCCCAACGGCATTGCCTGGGACGCCCGCGGCCGGCGGCTGTTCGTGACGGGCAAGGACTGGCCGGTGCTGTTCCAGATCAGGCCGCCCAAGGGCTGACTGCCCCAACGGGCTTTGGCCGGCATATGGACAACCCGCCGGCCGCTGCCTAACCGACGACTGCATCATCCAAGGGGGACTTCCTATGACCACCACCGCCAGCCAGGTACTCGACCGCGTCCTCGTGCTGGAGATGGTGCGCGTCACCGAGGCGGCGGCCGTCGCGGCTTCCACGCTGACCGGGCGCGGGGACGAGAAGGCGGCGGACGCGGCGGCGGTGGAGGCGATGCGCGCCGCGCTCAACGAGCTGGCGATGGACGGCACCGTGGTGATTGGCGAGGGCGAGCGCGACGAGGCGCCGATGCTGTTCATCGGCGAGAAGGTGGGCTCCGCGCAAGGGTCGGGACCCAGGATCGACATCGCGCTCGACCCGCTGGAGGGCACCACCATCTGCGCCAAGGCGGGGCCGAACAGCCTGGCGGTGCTGGCGATCGCCGAGCAGGGCGGGCTGCTGAACGCGCCCGACGTCTATATGGACAAGATCGCGGTCGGCCCCGGCTATCCCGACGGCGTCATCGACCTCGACCGGACGCCGACCCAGAACATCGAGGCGGTCGCCGCCGCCAAGGGACGTCCGGCCGGCGACATCGTCGTGTGCGTCCTCGATCGTCCCCGGCACGAGGCGCTGATCGCGGAGCTGCGGGGGCTGGGCTGCGGCGTCATGCTGATCGGCGACGGCGACGTGGCGGGGGTTATCGCCACCACCAATCCCGACACGACGATCGACGTCTACATGGGATCGGGTGGCGCCCCCGAAGGCGTGCTGGCGGCGGCGGCACTGCGTTGCGTCGGCGGGCAGTTCAAGGGCCGGCTGCTGTTCCGCAACGACGACGAGCGCGGGCGCGCGGCGAAATGGGGCGTGACCGACCTCGACAAGCAATACGACCTGACCGAACTGGCGCGGGGCGACTGCATCTTCGCGGCGACCGGCGTCACCGACGGATCGCTGCTGAAGGGCGTCAAGCGCAAGGACGGGCGCATGACGACCGAGAGCGTCGTCATGCGGGCCTCCTCCGGCACGGTGCGCTGGGTCAAGGGCGAGCATCGCATCGCCTGATCGGCGCCTCGACGGGCGGAGGGTCGATCGAGGCGGGCGGCGGTGCGGTGTGGAAGAGCGGTCGTTCCGACCGTCCGGCCCGGCGCAGACGGGGAGCGAAATACGGGGGAGGCAGGACATGCGGATCGCGACGTTGATCGGACTGGGCGTGCTGGCGGTGACGAGTACGGGCGCGGGCGCGTCGGTCCCGCAGACCACGCCCCCGCCCCCCGTCATCCGCTCGCCCTTCACCTTCGAGGAGGTGATGATCCCGATGCGCGACGGCGCGCGGTTGCAGACCGTGATCCTGCGGCCGCGCGACCGTCCGGAGAAACTGCCCATCCTGCTCCAGCGGACGCCCTACGGGGTCCCCGCCGCCGCGCCGGACGGCGTGACGCGGTTCGCGCCGCTGATGCGCGACGGCTATGTCTTCGTGTTCCAGTCGATGCGCGGGCGGTTCAAGTCGGACGGCGCGTTCACCCTCTCCACCGCGGTCCATCCGTCCGATCCCAAAGCGGTCGACGAAGCGACCGATGCGTACGACACGATCGACTGGCTGGTCCGCCATGTGCCCGCCAACAACGGCCGCGTCGGCATATGGGGCGTGTCCTACCCCGGCTTCGCCGCCGGCGTGGCGCTGGTCCACCCGCATCCCGCACTCAAGGCGGCGAGCCCGCAGGCGGCGTGGATCGATTACTGGCAGTCGGACGACCTGCACCGCAACGGCGCGCTCAGGCTCTCCTATACCGCCGACTGGGTTTCCGAGCTTCAGGTCGACAAGACCCAGCTCAAGCCGTTCGAATATCCGACCCGCGACACCTACGAATATCTCCTGTCGCTCGGCTCGGCGGGAAACCTCGACTCGCAGGTCTTCAAGGGCTCGGTGCCGATGCTCACCAGCCTGATCGAGCATCCCAACCACGATAGCTTCTACACCAGCCAGAACTGGCAGAAGGCGCTCGGTCGCACGAGCGTTCCGACGCTCAACGTCGCGGGTTTCTGGGATCAGGAGGATCCCTGGGGATCTTGGCAGATCTACGCGCAGCAGAAGAAGGACGATCCGCAGCACCTGTCGCAGATGGTGTCGGGACCGTGGAACCACGGCGGCTGGCAGGGCAAGGGCGACATGCTCGGCCCGATCCCGCTGCGGCAGGAGAGCGGGACGCAGTTCCAGGAACAGATCCAGGCGCCGTTCTTCCGCTACTGGCTGCACGGGAAAGGCGAGCGGCCCGACTTTGCGGCGCGGATGTTCCAGTCGGGATCGAACCGGTGGCACGACTATGCCAGCTGGCCGCCCGCCGGCGCGCGGCCGACCAGCCTGTACCTCCATGCCGACGCCAGCCTGTCGTTCACCGCGCCGGCCACGGACGAGGGCTGCCGGCACTACGTCTCCGATCCCGCCAATCCGGTCCCGTTCCGGGCACGGCCGATCTCCCCCACCTATCCCGCGCCCGAATGGCGCTGGTGGGAGGCGGCGGACCAGCGGTTCGTGGATCACCGCCCCGACGTGCTGAGCTGGACCAGCGCGCCGCTGACCGCCGACCTGACGGTGACGGGCACCGTGGCGGCGACGATCTTCGCCTCGACCAGCGGCACCGATTCGGACGTGGTCGTGAAGCTGATCGACGTGCTGCCCGACGACACCCAGGGCTATGATCCCGCGACGGCGAAGCTCGGCGACTATACGCGCCAGCTCAACGGCTATCAGCTGCCGGTGGCGATGGACGTGCGGCGCGGGCGTTTCCTGGCGAGCGACACCGATCCCCGGCCGCTGGTGCCCGGCAAGGTCGTGGCTTGGGACGTGCCGCTGCGCGACCACGACCATGTGTTCCTGAAAGGGCACCGGATCATGGTGCAGGTCCAGTCGAACTGGTTTCCGATGATCGACCGCAACCCGCAGAGCTTCGTGCCCAACATCGCCAAGGCGAAGCCTGCGGACTATATCGTCGCAAACCAGTCGGTGTGCTTCGCGCCGGGACGGGAGTCGCGGATCGTGCTGCCGGTGATGCGGTGAGGATCAGCTCTTCAGCCGCCATCCCGTCCGGAAGATCACGGCGACCACGACCAGGCACGCGACCAGGAAACCGGCGGTGACGGCGAGGCTCACGCCCACGCCGACATCGCCCTGGCCATAGAAGCTCCACCGCAGCCCGCTGACGAGATACAGCACCGGGTTGAACAGGCTGACCGTGCGCCAGACGGGCGGCAGCATGTCGATCGAATAGAAGCTGCCTCCCAGGAAGGTCAGCGGCGTGATGAGCAGCGAGGGGACGATCGTCAGCTGCTCGAACCCTTTCGCCCACAGGCCAATGATGAAGCCGAACAGCGAGAAGGCGGCGCTGGTCAGCAGCAGGAAGGCGACCGCGGCCAGCGGATGGTCGATCCGCACCGGCACGAACAGCGTGGCGGTGGCAAGGATGATGACGCCCAGGACGATCGACTTGGTCGCCGCCGCGCCGACATAGCCGATCGCCATCTCGAACCCGGTGATCGGCGCCGACAGCAGTTCGTAGATCGTGCCGGTGAACCGCGGGAAATAGATGCCGATCGACGCATTGGAGATGCTCTGCGTCAGCAGCGACAGCATCACGAGCCCCGGGACGATGAAACTGCCGTAGCCGACGCCGCCGACCTGGCTCATCCGGCTGCCGATCGCGCCGCCGAACACGACGAAGTAGAGCGCGGTGGTAATGACCGGTGTCGCCAGCGACTGCCACAGCGTGCGCAGCGAGCGCGCCATCTCGAACCGGTAGATCGCCCAGACGCCGTGCGTGTTCATCATGCGGCCATGTTCCTTGGAAACTGGCCTGCCTCCCAGTCGCGATAGGTCGCGTCGTCCTGCTCCGAGCGCCACTCGATCTGGCCGTTCGACGGCCGGCCGTTCACCATCGCCGCCGCAGCGCTGGGGCTGCGAAAGGCGTAGCTCTCGGCGAACACGTTGTGCTCGCCCCGCACTACCAGCACGCCCGCGCGGACCAGCTCGGCGAATAGGCCTGAATAGGTGTGCGACGCCAGACCCGCCCAGCTCAACCTGGCTTGCGAGCCCGCCTCGACGACGAACTCGCCATCGGTCAGCAAGGCGGTGGCGCGCAGGCCCTGTTTCCGATTGGCCAGGACGAACCTTGGCGCATGACCGGCCACGGTGGCGGCAGGGGCGAGCGTCGGTGACGAGACCGTGGCGCGCGCGCGCCGGATGAACAGGTCGACCCGGACCGCCGGCAGGACGACCAACAGGTTCTCCAGGAACGCTTCCATCTTCGCGATGTCGGCTTCGCTGAGCGACGGGACGGCGGGCACGACGCCGTTGTCGAGCGGCACGCGGCCGGTGGCGCGCGCCTCGGCGATCAGGCGCGCTTCCAGATAGCGGACGTGCGCCTTGTTCAGCTTGTTCGCGGCGGCGGTGACCAGCACCATGGTCGTCCACCACTCCTTGCGGATGTCGTGCGCGCGGATGCGTTCAGCGATATCCTCGCCCTCGCCGATATAGGCGCGGGGCTCGCCCGCGTCATCGCCGATCAACAGGTAGACGCCGGCATAGGTCGACTCGATTCGCTTTAACGCCGCGCCGACTTGCGTGCGGGGGGCCATCAGGACGTGCCCCGTCCAGTTGAACAGCTCCGCCGTCACCATCCCGTCCGGCTTGCCGTCGACATAGTACAGCTCTAGCGAGCGCCCCGGTGCGCCGCTCACGCCGGCTTTCCCACTAGGTCGACGAAGATGTCCTCCAGGCTCGACTTCGACGTTTCCAGATCCTTGAACGCAATCCCCAGTTCACGCAGCCTACCGAGCAATGATGGCACTCCGGTGCCCTCATCCGCGGCGTCGAAGCGGTAGCGCAGCACACGGCCCTCGTCCTCCAGTGTCGGCGTCCACTCAGCGAGCGCGTCGGGCACCGCCGCCAGCGGCTCGACGAGCCTCAGGTCGAGCGCGCGCTTGCCGAGCTTGGCCATCAGCGCCGCCTTGTCCTCGACCAGCAGCAACCGCCCGCGGTCGATCACGCCGACGCGGTCGGCCATCTCCTCGGCCTCCTCGATGTAGTGCGTCGTCAGAATGATCGTCGTGCCGCGCTCGCGGAGCCGGTGCACCAGGCCCCACATGTCGCGGCGCAGCGCCACGTCGACGCCGGCGGTGGGCTCGTCGAGGAACAGCAGCTCGGGCTCGTGGCTCAGCGCCTTGGCGATCAGCACCCGCCGTTTCATGCCGCCCGAAAGCTCCATCAGCCTGGCATGGCGCTTGTCCCACAGCGACAGGTCGCGGAGCACCTGCTCGATATAGGCCGAATGGCCGGATCGACCGAACAGTCGGCGACTGAAGGTGACGGTGGCGAGCACCGTCTCGAACACGTCGATGTTCAGCTCCTGCGGCACCAGCCCGACGAGCCGTCGCGCAAGGCGGAAGTCGCGGAACGCGTCGTGCCCGGCGATGGTAACCCGGCCGGCGGATGCGGTGACGATGCCGCAGACGATGTTGATGAGCGTCGTCTTGCCCGCACCGTTGGGGCCGAGCAGCGCGAAGATCTCGCCGCGCGGGATCGTCAGATCGACAGGCCGCAGCGCGACGGTGCCCGACTTGTACGTCTTGGCGACCCCCTCGATCGACAGGACGGGACCGGTCATGCCGCCGCCCCACGCGCCGCCCGTGCCGCCGCGACGGCCGCGCGCAGCTGGTCCAGCGTCTGCGCGCCGACGAGTACCCGGTCGCCGACCACCCATGCCGGCGTACCCGCCATGCCGAGGTGGCGCGCGACATCCAGATTGGCGCGGATCGCGGCGTCCTCGCCCGGCCGCTCCGCCGCCGCACGGCTGGTGTCGACGCCGGCGAGGCGCGACGCGGCGGCGATCGTCGCATCGGTGACGGGTCCGGCCGCGTAGAGCCCGTCGTGGAACCGCCGGAACCGTCCCTGTCCCGCGGCCAGCAGGCTCGCCCGCGCGGCGACGAGGCTGGACTGCGCCAGGACCGGCAGCTCGCGATAGACGACGCGCACGCTCGGTTCCGCCCTGACGAGCTGCGCGATCGTCGGAAGGCTCGCGCGGCAGAAACCGCAGTTGTAGTCGTAATATTCGACGACCGACACGTCGCCTTTCGGGTTGCCGGCAAAGGCGTCGCCCACCGGCGTCTCGATCGCGGGGCGGCTGGCGGCGATCAGCCGGCCGGTCTCGCGATCCTGCAACCGCTGGTTGGCTTCCTGGATCACCTCTGGATGATCGAGCAGATAGGCGTGGACGATGCCCTCCGTACGGCCCCGGGTGTCGGTTTCGCGCCAGGCGAGCCCGTTCCGGCCCATCATCGCGCCCGCGCCCAGCAGCACGCCGACGATCCCGGCGAGTGCCGGCATCCAGCGGCTCACCGGTGTTTACGCCCATTGTCGAGGTCGTTCTGCGACGTCATCGCGATGTCGGACGCGCGGATCCAGTCGGCGCTGTTGGGCGCGATGCCCGCCATCGCCTTCTTCGCGGTGTAGGCGGCGAGCCTCGGGTTGCCGGTGAGGCTGGCCTGTTCGGCGGTCGCGAGCGCGGCGCGCGCGTCGTCGCCCTGCAGCGTATAGACCTGCCCCAGCTGATACCAGCCGAACGGGTTGTCGTCGTCGCGCGCGACCGCGACGCGCAGCACGCGCTCCGCCTCGGGATAGTTCGCCTTGTCTTCCGTCGCGATCAGCGCGTGGCCCAGCGTCGTGGCGATCAGCGGCGTGTCGCTCGAACCCGCGACCGCGCGGCGCAGCGGCGCCAGCGCCTCGCGCGGCTTGCCCGCCTCCAGCAGGATCTGGCCGCGGATCTCCTGGAAATAGGGATCGTCGGGCCTCGCCTTCACCAGCGCCGTGGCCTCGGCGTCCGCCTGCTCGGGATAGCCGGACTTGTGATAGGCATAGGCGCGCGCATAGTGCGCGTAGATCGACTGGTCGGCGACGGGATATTTCGTCAGCGTGTCCTTCGCCGGCGCGACATAGCCCTGGAGCTTGGCGCGAACGCGCAGGAAGCGGTCGTTCAGCGCGGTATCGGGCGTCGTGTGGAAGGCGGGCGACGCCTGGATGTCCGCCGTCAGGTCCGCGATGCGCTCGCCCGTCAGCGGATGGTTCTGCATGAACGGATCGAGCTTGCCGGTGGCGGACCAATAGGTTTCCTCCGCCTGCAGCTTCTTGAAGAAGTCGAGCATCCCCTGGCCGGTGATGCCCGCCTTGCGCAGGAACTTGGCGCCGGTTGCGTCCGCCGTCGCCTCTGTGGTGCGCGAGAAGGCGAGATACTTGCCCATCGCCGCCTGCTGGCCCGCGGCCATGATGCCGGCCGCCGCCTCGCCGCCGCCCGCCGCCGCCGCCGCGATGCCCAGCACCATCGACAGGATCTGGATGCCCATCGCCTGTTTCCCGCCCGCGTCGCCCAGGACGACGTGTCCGTCGGCGACATGGCCCAGCTCGTGCGCGATCACGCCCTGCACCTGGTTGGCGTTGTCCGCCGCCGCGAGCAGCCCGGAATTGACATAGATGGTCTGCCCGCCGGCGGTGAAGGCGTTGATGTCCCCGTCGTTGATGAGGACGACCTTCACCTCCCTGGGATCCATGCCGGCGGCTGTCACCAGCGGCGCCGCCATGTCCGCGAACATCGCCTCGGTCTCCGCGTCGCGCAGGATCGATTGGGCAGCGGCTGGCCTGGCGACGAGCGCCGCCAGCGCCAGGCAGGCGACCCGCAACCCCCGGCCGCGCCGCGTCACGGACGCGGAAGGAGCGGGGAGCCGAATCTCTCGATGCCGACGCCTGTCGACCGCGGGACGTTCCGGCCGGGACGGAGCGGGACCGGCGACGGACGCCGGCGCGACCGGCGAAGC
>NZ_CAHJWW010000070.1 GCF_903643035.1 Sphingomonas bacterium
CGCCCCGCACCATCGGCGACCCGCGCGCGCAGATAGGCGCCCAGGTCGCCGCGGTCGGCAAGCGCCGGGCAACCTGACCCCAGCGCAGCCGCCGCCAGCAGCACCCGAAGCAGACTACATGTTGGGATAGTTCGGCCCCCCGCCGCCCTCGGGCACCACCCAGTTGATGTTCTGGGTCGGATCCTTGATGTCGCACGTCTTGCAGTGGATACAGTTCTGCGCGTTGATGACGAAGCGCGGGTCCCCCGTATCCTGCCCCACCACCTCGTACACGCCCGCCGGACAGTATCGCTGCGACGGCTCGTCGTACATCGGCAGATTGTGGTCGATGGGGATACGCCGATCGCGCAGCGTCAGGTGGACCGGCTGATCCTCCTCATGGTTGGTGTTCGACATGAACACCGACGACAGGCGATCGAACGTAAGGGTCCCATCCGGCTTGGGATAATCGATCGGCCTGACCAGATCCTTGCGCCACAGGCTCTCGTGATCCGGACGGTGCTTCATCGTGAACGGCATCTTCAGTCCAAGATGCTCCGCCCACAAGGTCGCGCCCGACAACATCGTGCCGAGGTAATCCCCGAACTTCTTGTTGAGCGGCACCACGTTGCGCGCGACGCTCAGCTCCCTGTGCAGCCAGCTTGCCTCGAAGGCCGCGGGATAGGCGGAAAGCTCGTCGCCCGACCGTCCCGCCTCCACCGCGTCAAACGCCGCTTCCGCCGCCATCATGCCCGACTTCATCGCGCCGTGCGTGCCTTTCAGTCGCGGCACGTTGAGGAAACCCGCAGAACAGCCGATCAGCACGCCGCCCGGAAAGGTCAGCTTCGGGATCGCCTGCAACCCGCCGTCGTTGATCGCGCGTGCGCCATAGGACACGCGCTTGCCGCCCTCCAGGATCGCGCGCACCGCCGGATGCGTCTTCCACCGCTGCATCTCCGCAAACGGGGACAGATGCGGATTGGTGTACGACAGCCACGTCACGAAGCCGATCGACACCTGCCCGTTCGCCTGATGATAGATCCAGCCGCCACCGTTCGAGCCGTCCGTTTCGGACAGCGGCCAGCCCTGGGTATGAATGACGCGGCCGGGAACGTGCTTGTCGGGCGCGATGTCCCACAGTTCCTTGACGCCCAGCCCGTACACCTGCGGCTGCGCATCGCGCGCAAGGTCGAAGGTGCGTATCACCTCCTTGGTCAGGTGGCCGCGCACGCCTTCGGCAAGGAACGTGTACCTGGCATGCAGCTCCAGCCCCGGCTGCCACTCCGGCTTGTGCGTGCCGTCGCGCGCGACGCCCATGTCGCCGGTCGCGACGCCCTTCACTGATCCGTCGTCGTGGAACAGCACCTCGGCCGCCGCGAAGCCGGGGAATATCTCGACGCCCAGCTCCTCGGCACGTCCCGCCAGCCAGCGGCACAGACTGGCCAGCGAGCAGGTATAGGCTCCCTCGTTGTGCAGGAACGGCGGCGTCAGCATCTCGGGAACCGTGTAGTTCCTGCCGCGGGTCAGGACCCAATGAAGGTTCTGCGTCACCGGCGTTTCGGCGAGCGGGCAGTCGGTGTCGCGCCAGTCGGGCAACAGTTCGTCCATCGAGCGCGGATCGATCACCGCGCCCGAAAGGATATGCGCGCCGACCTCCGATCCCTTCTCCAGCACGCACACCGACAGCTCGTTGCCACGCTCCGCCGCCAGCTGCTTCAGCCGGACCGCCGCCGTCAGTCCCGCCGGTCCCGCGCCGACGATCACGACGTCATAAGGCATCGACTCGCGCTGGGACATCTCTCCACTCCTGTCGGCGACCGCCATCCGCGGGCAGGCATTCGGACGCGCCCCGGCCACCATCCGTCCGAACCGTCGTTCCCGCGAATTGACGTCGCGGTCAATGTGCCACCAACAACATGGGGTGACAGGGGCGGACCACAACCTCGATCGGGCGCTGGCGGCCAGCACGCTGCAATGGTGGCGCGACGCCGGTGTCGACACGCTCGTGGACGAGGAACCGGTCGACTGGCTCGCCGCGCCAGCCCGCGTCCCGGTCACTCCTGCCACCCCGGCGACCACGAGGCCGGCCACCGTCGTTCCCGCCGCGATGCCTGCGGACCTTGCCGGGTTCCTGGCGTGGCGGATGGGTCCCGATGCACCCGAGGCGGGCTGGCCGGGTCCCCGGATCGGGCCTGAAGGTCAGGCGACCGCAACGATCGTGGTGACCGACGTGCCCGAGCGGGACGACCTTGCCGCCGGTCGTCTGCTGAGCGGTGCCGCAGGCATGCTGTTCGACCGGATGCTCGCCGCGATCGGGCTGGATCGTGCAGGGATACAGCTCGTCCCCGTCGCGACCGCGCGTCCCCCCGCCGGCCGGATCGGCGGCGCGGACGAAGCTCCGCTGGCGCAGGTGTTGCGCCACCATCTGTCTCTCGCGCGCCCCGATCGTGTGCTGCTGCTGGGCGATGCGGCAAGTCGTGCGGCGCTCGGGCTGAACTGCGTCTCGGCACGGGGTTCTTTGCATTCCGTTAACCATCATGGCGGACAAGCACGGGTAATAGCGAGTTTCACCCCGCGCTACCTGCTCGATCGGCCGAAGGCCAAGTCGGATGCGTGGCGGGACTTGCGGTTGCTGATGGGAATGGTGGCGTGACGCAGAGCAGGAAAGCCAAGCTGCTGGTTGCGACGCTGTTCGCGGGCGTGGTGCTGCCACCTGCCTCGGCATGGGCGAGCGAAGCGCCGGCCGCCACCGCGGTGGCCGTCGACGCCGGCGCCAGCGTCGACACGGTGGCGCCTCGCGCGGGGTCGAAGGACGACGGCATTCCCGACCAGCTCGATGCCGTGCAGCGCGGGGGCTATCGCATCGTCTTCGATGCGATCCGCGAGAGCCGCTGGACCGATGCGCAGCTGGCGCTCGACGGGATGAGGCCGGGTCCCCTCCACGCGATCGCGCGAGCCGAACTCTATATCGCGCATGGCTCGCCCAGGATGGACGCCGCACCGATCGTCGAGGTCCTGACACAGGCGCCCGAGTTGCCGGAAGCCGATGCGCTCGCCCGCCTCGCCCGCGCCAAGGGTGCCGCGGACCTGCCCGCGCTGCCGGTGGCTCAGCGGATGACCTGGATCGACGGATCGCCGAGCAGAGCGCGCGCCAGGAGCATCAAGAGCGAACTGGTCGCCGCCGACCTCGCGCAGAGGATGAAGCCCTTCGTGAAGGACGACCAGGGCGCCGCCGCGCAGGCGCTGCTCGACGCGACCGAGGGCCTGTCCTCCGACGCGCAGACCGAGTGGCAGCAGAAGGTCGGCTGGATCTATTATCTCCAGGGCGACGACGCGAACGCCCGCGCCATGGCGGTGAAGGCCGCGGCGGGAACGGGCGACTGGGCGCTCCAGGGCGAGTGGGTCGGCGGGCTCGCCGCCTGGCGGCAGGACGACTGCGCCGCCGCGGGCAAGGCGTTCGAGGACGTCGCCACGCGCGCCGCGGATACCGACCTGCGCGCCGCCGGGTTGTTCTGGTCCGCGCGCGCAGACATGGCATGCGGCCGGCCCGACCTGATCGAGGCGCGGCTGAAGAACGCGGCGCAGTTCCGCGAGACCTTCTACGGCCTGCTCGCGCGCCAGTCGCTCGGCATCCAGGACGCGCGCGCCAGGGCCGGCGACCGGTTCGTCGCCGCCGACTGGACCGCGCTGGAGCGGCGACCCAACATCCGCGTCGCCGCCGCGCTGGCGGAAATCCGCGAGACCGCGCTCGCCGACCAGGTATTGCGCCGCCAGGCGGAGATCGGCGAGCCGTCGGAGTTCGCGCCGCTCGTCCGCCTCGCCGCGAAGCTGGACCTGCCCGCCACGGTTGTCTGGCTGTCGCACAACGGCCCCGTCGGCATGACGCCGCCGGTCGCCGCGCGCTATCCCGCGCCGAACTGGACGCCCGACGGCGGATGGCGCATCGACAAGGCGCTGGTCTATGCCCACACGCTGCAGGAATCGCGTTTCCGCACCGACGTCGTCAGCCACGCCGGCGCCTATGGCCTGATGCAGATCATGCCGTCGGTCGCGAAGGATTATGCCCGGCTCCACGGGACGTTGCCCGATCGCGCGGCGCTGAGCCACCCGTCGACCAACATGGAACTGGGCCAGATGCAGCTGGAGCGGCTGCGCGATCAGGCCGCGACCGGCGGGCTGCTGCCCAAGGTCATCGCCGCGTACAATGCAGGACCCGTGCCGGTGCAGCTGTGGAACGCGCTGTCGCGCGATGGCGGCGATCCGCTGCTGTATATCGAGTCCATCCCCTATTGGGAGACGCGCGGCTATGTGATGACGGTGCTGCGCAATTACTGGATGTACGAGGGCCAGCTTGGCAGTTCCGCCGCCAGGGGCGCCTCGCCCAGCCGCGTCGCGCTGGCGCAGGGGATGTGGCCGCGCTTTCCGGGGCTTTCCGGACCCAGCGCGGTGCGGCTGAACGCGCGCGCGCCGCGTACGGCCACGGCCAGCACCGCCCCGGTGGCGACCGCCGTGTCGCCCGCCTTCACCTCGCCCATGCGCACCTTCGCCACTGCCGACTGACCGCATGCCGCTGGACGAGAACGCCGCGTTCCTGCCCGTCAGGATCGCGGTGCTGACCATTTCCGACACGCGCGGGCTCGCCGACGATCGGTCGGGCGATACATTGGTCCAGCGACTGACCGGCGCCGGCCACCTCCTCGCCGACCGCGCCGTCGTTCGCGACGACGTCGCGCTGATCGTCGCGCGGCTGGACGGCTGGATCGACGACCGCCAGATCGACTGCGTCGTCACGACCGGCGGCACCGGCGTTACCGGCCGCGACGTCACGCCGGAAGCGATCGAACGCGTCGCCGAAAAGATGATACCCGGCTTTGGCGAGCTGTTCCGCTGGCTCAGTTTCGCCAAGATCGGCACCTCCACGATCCAGTCGCGCGCCTGTGCCGGCGTCGCGAGGGGCACCTATCTGTTCGCGCTGCCCGGATCGACGGGTGCGGTGCGCGACGGCTGGGACGGCATCCTCGCGACGCAGCTCGACAGCCGGCATCGCCCCTGCAACTTCGTCGAGCTGATGCCCAGGCTCCGGGAACGCTGACCCGTCAGGCGCGGCGGTCGTTCGCGATCGATACGGCGCCGGGCGGCGCGGCGATCCCGATCGCCGACCGGCGGAGGCGTGCCGCGACGCGGACGATCGTCACGCCCGCCGCCAGGATCAGGAACGGCATCGCCGGGGCGTGATAGCGCGTCTGGCCGGTGAAGCCGAACGCCGTCGCACTGACGAACACCGGCATCGGCACGAGCAGGGCCAGCGGCTGAGCCGGCCCGCGCCGCACCGCGCCGATCGCGGCGGGGACCAGCGAGACCGCAGCCAGCGCCAGCACGGCCAGATAGCCGAGCTGATTGACCCCGGCCACGATCGTCCATGTTCGCGACCGCTCCGGATAGCTTGCCTCCAGCGCCCAGAACGCGTCGCTGTCCTTGCGCCAGACCAGCATGACCTTGCGCGGCCCCAGCGCCAGCCAGCGTGCGGGGTGGCGCGCGATCCAGGCCCTGGCCAGCGCCTTGTAGCGATCGTCGATGTCGACCTGACGCGCGATGCGGTCCGCGAACGGGATGCCGACCTGCGCCCACAGCGGAGTGCGCTCGACGGCCATGAAGTCGCCGTCCGCCAGATCGTTCGCGCCCGTGTAGAGCGCGACGCCCCCGTTGGTCGACACCAGCACCGGCGCGTTCATCACCGTCACGTTGCGCCACGTCCAGGGCAGCACCGTCGCCGCGAGCCCGGCGTAGCAGAGCAGTCCCGCCGCCAGCGCCTGGCGCGGGCGCCAGTCGCGGCAGGCGAGCGCGATGCCGATCACCGCGCCGGCCGGGAACAGCAGCATCTGCGCGCGCATCAGCGTCGCCAGCCCGAACGCGATGCCCGCCAGCAGGACGAGCGGCGCACGATGCCGGCCGACGATCAGCAGCAGGAACGCCGACATGCCCAGCGCGGTCGCGACCGTTTCCGACATCGCCTGCCCCGCATAGGCGATCGAGGCGGGATAGACGGCTAGGATCAGCCCGGCCATGCGAGCGGCCGTCCTGTCGATCCCCAACGCCCGGCCGAAGCCCAGCACGAGCGCCAGCGTCGCCGCCGCGCCGGCCAGGTTGAGCAGCATCGGCCCGAGCAGCGACGGCCCGCACGACCACAGGCTCGCCGCGAGCAACGCGGGATATCCGACGGGCCAGAAGGCGGTCGGGTGGCCCGCCTCCTGATACCCCAGGCCACGCGCCATCTCGGCGGCACGGACCATATACCATTGCGCATCCGACACCGGTCGTTGCGGCACCAGCAGCATCAATGCGAGCCGTGTCCCGATCGTCAGTACGAACAGCACCGGGACGACCCGGTCGGCCGATCCCAACTGGTCCAGTCGGTTAGCGACCCGTCCCATGCTCCGCCCCCACGCCATACCCGGCCTCCCGGAAAGCGGCGTACCCGCGACAGTGTTACGGCTTCGTCGACGCAGGAGGGTTAACGGCGCGACCGGCCGTCAGTCGTCGACCTGCATCGCCGCGAGCTCATGCCCGTCGGGATCGCGGAAGTGGAACCGCCGGCCGCCCGGGAAGCCGAAGACCGGCCGCGTGACCGACCCGCCCGCCGCCTCCACGGCCGCCAGCACCGCATCCAGATCGTCGACCGCGATCACCGGCAGCGGCGCCGCGGTCCGCTCGGCCGGATCGGCCTGCAGCCCCATGTCGGTGTCGCCCGTCATCGTCGAGGCATAGGTCGGCCCGAACGGCGCGAACGTCCAGTCGAACGCCGCCGCGTAGAAGGCGCTTGTGGTCGCCGCATCGACGACCGGCAGTTCGAGGAACGCAAGCCTGGCCATGAGGTTCTCCGAATCGTTCTTGATGTGTTCTCTCCGAGAGGATAGCCTGTGTCAATGGCCGGCCTTCGTCCTGTCCGTGGCGCCACGGTGAACATCGACAGCGGTCGCTTCGGCCTGCCGGCGGTCGAGCCGGACGGCGACTGGCTGGACGCCCGCGAGCTGGTCGACGGCGCGGCGCCGAGGCTGCGCACCACCGTCACCGTCGAGCATCCGCGCACGATCATCAGCCGCAACGCTTCGCCCGACGTGCCCTTCGACCGGTCGATCAACCCGTATCGCGGCTGCGAGCACGGCTGCATCTATTGTTTCGCGCGGCCGACGCACGCCTTTCACGACCTGTCGCCGGGGCTGGACTTCGAAAGCCGCCTGTTCGCCAAGCCCGATGCGCCGGCGCTGCTGCGCGCCGAACTGTCGCGGCCCGGCTATCTGGTCCAGCCCATGGCGCTGGGCACCAACACCGATCCCTATCAGCCGATCGAGCGGCACTGGCGGATCACGCGGGGCGTGCTGGAGGTACTGGCGCAGACCGGGCATCCGGTGACGATCACCACCAAGTCCGATCGCGTCCTGCGCGACCTTGACCTGTTGTCGGCGATGGCGGCACGCGGACTGGCGAGCGTCTGCATGTCGATCACCTCGCTCGATCCCAAGGTGGCGGGGACGGTCGAGCCCCGCGCGCCGCACCCAGAACGACGACTCGCGGCGGTGCGCCGGCTCGCGGACGCGGGGGTGCCCATCACCGTCTCGATCGCGCCCGTCATCCCCGCCATCACCGATCACGAGATCGAGCATATCGTGGAGCGCGCGGCGCGGGCGGGCGCGCGGGCGGCGTTCTTCATCCCGGTGCGGCTGCCGCATGAGGTGGCGCCGCTGTTCCGCGCGTGGCTCGACGAACATTTCCCGGATCGCGCGGCCAAGGTGATGGCGACGATCCGCTCGCTGCGCGAGGGACGCGACAACGATCCCGCCTTCTTCACGCGGATGCGCGGGAGCGGACCATGGGCCGAACTGATGCGCACCCGCTTCCGCATCGCCTGCCGCCGCCACGGCCTGAACAGGGAGCGCATCACGATGCGGACCGACCTGTTCCGCGCGCGCCGTGGCGATCAGGGCGAGTTGTTCGACTGATGCAGCCTAGCGCGACGTCGCGAGTTGTCGTCGTTCAGGTACAAGGAGAACGACGATGGACGAGGACAATATCGATCCGGTAGCCGCCGAACCGGAAGGCAAGGCCAAGAAGACGCCGGGATGGAAGGCGAAGGAAGAGCCGGAGTCCGGCGGCGGTTACGGCAACCATGCCCCGGAACCTCCAACGCCCAATCAGTCGGAGTGAGACGGACCTCATCCTTGCAGAAAAGAAGCCAACGCCGGCATCCGGAACGCGCCTTGGTGACCCCTACGGGATTCGAACCCGTATCTCAGCCGTGAAAGGGCCGCATCCTAACCCTTAGACGAAGGGGCCGTCCGGATGGGCGGGCGTAGGGCGTCCGCCCGCGGTGGTCAAGCGTCCGGGCAACGCCTGCCCGGACGCTTGACCACCGCGGTGGGCGTCTCAACGATCGCCGCTGCCGGGTTCCGCCATGTTGCGGTGCTGCTGCGCCAGGATCGTATCCGGCACGACATGGGCGACGACGTTCTGGATCTTGTTCTTCCAGCCTGAGGTTATCGCCGCCTTGCCGGCCATCATCGCTTCCCACCCGTCCTTCGCCACGTCCGCGGGATCGCTCTTGGACTGCGACTGGCCGACCTCGGTGTCCATCATGTGCCCGCGATCGAAGAACTCGGTCTCGACCGGTCCGGGCATCAGGTTGGTGATCGTGACCCCTTCATGGTCCTTGATCTCGTTGATGAGCGCGGGCACGAAATTGTCGAGATAGGATTTGGTCGCGTTGTAAACGGCCTGGAACGCGCCGGGGATGTGTCCGGCGATCGAGCCGGTGACAAGCACTCTGCCCTCCCCGCGCGCAACCATCTGCTTCAGTACCTTCTGGACGATGTAGCTGGTACCGAACACGTTGGTGTCGACCACCTTGCGCCATTCGGCCACCGGCTGATCGAGGAACGCATGCCCGAGGCCCCGACCGGCGTTGGCGCACAGCACGTCGATCTGCCGCCCGCCCGTGGCCGCGAGCAGCCGGTCGATTCCCTCGACCGTCGACAGATCGGCCTCGACGGACTCCACCGCGATGCCGTGCGCCTTGAAGTCGTTGGCGGCGGCGTCGATCAGCGGTTCGTCCGCCGCGACGATGAGGTCGAAGCCGTTCTGCGCCGCGAGATGCGCGAGTTCGAAACCGATGCCTGTCGACGCGCCGGTGATGATCGCAAGCTTGTTGGCCATGATGCTATTCCCGTTGGATGAGGGTTCAGGCGAAGACCGTTCCGGTCTTCAGGACGATCTTCGTCACTTCGTTCTGCTGCTCCTTGAACATCTTGTAGCCCTTGGGCGCGTCTTCCAGCGGCATGCGGTGCGAGATCATGAACTCGGTATCGATCTTGTCCTCCATGATCGCGTTCAGCAGCGCGGGCATGTAATGCTGGACATGTGTCTGGCCGGTCTTGAGCGTCAGGCCCTTTTCCATGAACGCGCCCAGCGGGAACTTGTCGACGAAGCCGCCGTACACCGCGGGCATCGAGACGCGCCCGCCCTTGCGGCACGCGATGATCGCCTGCCGGATCGAATGCGGACGGTCGGTGCCCAGCATCAGCGCCGCCTTCACATGATCGACGATGTTGTCGACGAACATGCCGTGCGCCTCCAGCCCGACCGCATCGATCACCGCGTCGGGGCCGATGCCGCCGGTCATCTCCATCAGGGCCTCATAGGTCGCCGTCTCCTCGAAGTTGATCGTCTCGGCGCCGAACCTCGCCGCCAATTCCAGCCGATGCGGGTAGTGGTCGATCGCGATCACCCGCGCGGCGCCCATCAGGAACGCGGACTGGACCGCGAACAGCCCGACCGGACCGCAGCCCCAGACCGCGACGGTATCGCCATGCTCGATGCCGGCATATTCCGCCGCCTGCCAGCCCGTCGGCAGGATGTCGGACAGGAACAGGACCTTGTCGTCCGAAACGCCGTCAGGGATGACGATCGGGCCGACGTCGCTGAACGGCACCCGGACGTATTCCGCCTGGCCGCCCGCATAGCCGCCGGTCATGTGGCTATAGCCGAACAGCCCGCTCGTCTCCTGGCCGTACAGCTCCCGCGCGATGTCCTGGTTGTCCGCGGGCAGGCCGTTGGGACAGGCGGAATATTGGTGCTTGCCGCAATGGTAGCAGCTGCCGCAGGCGATCGTGAACGGCACGACGACCCGCTGGCCCTTGCTGAGCGTGGATTTCGCACCGACCTCGACGACCTCGCCCATGAACTCGTGGCCAAGGATGTCCCCGGACTTCATGGTCGGGATATAGCCGTCGTACAGGTGCAGGTCCGAACCGCAGATCGCGGTCGACGTCACCTTGATGATGCAGTCGCGGGGATTGACGATCTCGGGATCGGGCACGTTGTCGATGCGGACGTCGTGCTTGCCGTGCCATGCGAGTGCCTTCACAGCCCCATCTCCTCGTGCTGCCTGGGGTTCATCGCGGGCGTCGCTACCTCCCCCGCCTCCATCAATTGCTTGAAGCGGTTGAGATCGCGGCGCGCCTGAATCGCGGGCTCCTTCTGAAACATCTTCGCGATCAGCTTGCCGACGACGCCGCCCGGCGGATCGTAGAGGATCGTCGCCGTGACGACGGTGCCGCGCCCCTCGACCGGATCGAAGGTGACGGTGCCGCTGTTGGGCACGTCCGCCCCTTCCTCGCTGGTCCAGGCGATCAGGCGGTTCGGCTCGTCGGCGGTGACGCGCGCGTCCCACTCGACCGTCTTGCCGCCCGGAGCCTTCACCATCCAGTGCGAAAGCCGCGCGTCCTTCACGTCGATCGAGACGACGTTTTCCATGAAGCTCGGCAGATTGGAGAAGTCGCGGAAATAGGAATAGACCTCCTCGACCGGCCGGTTGATCGTCACCGCGCGGCCGATGATCGTGTCGCCCTTGGCATCGGCGATGGCGGAGGACGCCTCTCCCGCGGGATCGCCCGACTTGGCGGTCGCGACCGGCGCATCGTCGGAATCGTGGGTGTCGGTCATGGAAAACGCTCACCTCGGTTGATTTGCGTCCAGAACGGCTCGCATCGAGTCGGCGTTCCGGATGAAGCGCCCCGAACTGGGTGATCTAAAGCAAGGCACGCCATGATCGCCGCACTACCCGCGTCGGCATGCGGCGCCGGGATCGCGTGGCCGGCGGCCGCTCCAGTGGCCCGGTCTAGTGACCCGGCGTCGCGCCCGCGCAGCCGATCAGCCCGGCAACCGGCAGGACGACGCTGTCGCGACCCGGCCTCGACAGCGTCAGCGCCGCGCTCGGCACCGTGCCGCCCTGCGTCAGGGCGGGGTCCATGACGATGGCCATGTCCAGCGCGACCTCGACGCCGGCCGTGCGGTAACGGGTCGTGCCGGAGAAGCCGAAGCTGACGACGCCCTGCTGCTCGGCGCGCGCGAGGTCCACCGCGCGGCCGTCGATCGTCACGCGCAGCCGCGCCGGTTCCGCACTCGCCATCGCCACCAGCTCGCGCCGCTCCCCCGCGCTCCACAGGAACACGGCGCAGCCGGTGGCGGGCAGCTGCTGGCGCGCGATCGGCCCCAGCGGCGAGCCGTCGATGCCGGACGCCGCCTGCCCGGACGCCGCCTGTATCGCCAGGAGGAGTGCGATCATGTCCCCGCTCCTATCATCGCCAGCCAGATCGGGTAAGCCGCCGCCGCCATCAGCGCCCCGAACGGCACGGGAGCATCGGCGGCCACCCGCCGGCCGCGCAGCGCGTTTGCCGGACAACTGGACCTGTTCTTTGCGGCGGAGCTCACGTATGCGCCGAGTTCGCGAGGTGGCGACTTGCACACCCTCCGCGAGG
>NZ_CAHJWW010000071.1 GCF_903643035.1 Sphingomonas bacterium
CGGGCAGCGGTGCCGTGCTGGCGGCCGATCGCGCGCGCGTCCTCGCCGGCGCGCTCGCCACCGCGCGGGTCGCGCCCCGCCACCTCGTCCCCACACGCCTGATCATCGCCACCGCCGTCACCTCGGGCCATCGCACGGCGACGGTGACGATCGGCTTCACCGGGAACCAGCCATGAAGATCGCCATCGCCTTCCTCGTCCTGCTCGTCGCCGGCACCACGCCCGCGCCGGCCGCCGGCTTCCAGAGCACGGGCGCGATCGACCGGGCGGTGGCCTCGTTCACCGGCCGGCCGGTCGGCACGGACGGCGGCGCCCGCACGCCCGTGGACCCGCGACTGCGGCTCGCCGCCTGTCCGATGGTGACGATGGCATGGCGCACCGAGACGCACGACGCGGTGGTCGTCAGCTGTCCGGGCTCCGAGGACGCGCAGCTGTGGCGCGTGTTCGTCCCGGTGCTGCACGCAGGCCCGCTCCCGATCGCCGCCGGCCCCGTCACGCCGATCGCCGTGCGGGCGCCCCCGGTGATCCGCCGCGGCGATCCGGTGCTGGTGGAGGCGGGCACCGACGGCTTCTCGATCACGCGCGAGGGGATCGCGATGGGCGACGCCGCACCCGGCGCGCGCTTCCTCGTCCGGTGCGACGATGCCAAGGGGCCGGTACAGGCGGTGGCGGTCGACAGCGGCCGCGCCACCCTGCCCGGCTGGTGAGATCGAAAAATCGCTAAAGTCGTCCACGCAGAGGTCGTTTCACCGCCCGACAAGGTCAGGCACAGGGTGCGGAGATGGTGGACGGGATCACGATGGGAGGCGGGGCGGCGGTGGGGCTGTCCGCTTCCGCGGTCACGCGGACGGCACCGGTCGCGGCCGCGACGCCGGTCGCGACACCCACGCCGGCTCCCGCTGCCGCTGCCGGGCCTCAGCTGGCCGCGTTGGCAAAGGCGGTGGCCGCCTCCGCCCCGGTGGACACGGACCGGGTCGAGCAGATCAAGCTGGCGCTGGCCAACGGCACCTTCCCGATCCTGCCGGCGACGATAGCCGACCAGATGATGGCGTTCCGCTACGAATGGATTTCGCATGACGAGACGTGACGCGCTGATCCGGGTGATCGAGTCGCTCCATGGCGAGATAATCGCGTTGAAAGACAACGACATAGCTGCGCTGGAGCGCGCGACCGGCGACAAGCTGACGGCAATCGAGGAGGTCCGCACGCTGGGCGACGGCCCCGCCGGGCCGGAGCTGCGCGAGCTTGCCGACGAGGCGGACCGGCTGAACGAGACCTGCCGCATCTACGTCAACCTCCTGGCGGCAAATGTCCGCCGTCGCCTGCAGATCCTGACCGGCGAAGGCGGCAACGCCTATCGCCGGGGGACGATCGCGGCATATGCCTGAGGCCATGGGACGATGGCGCCGCGCCCGTCGCGAGAGCGGACCGGGCACCTGGCACACCGCTTGCTGATCCACCGCTGACAGGATCGCCGCTACGCGGTCCGCTGCCAGCAGGGGTGATGTGGGCGTCAGTTCGGTTCTTCAGGCCGCCAGCGGCATCCAGACGGCGATCGCGTCCGCGGCCAGGGCGACAGGCGTCGACTTCTCGTACCTGCTTGGCCAGGCGAAGCTGGAAAGCGGGCTGAACGCCGGTGCGCATGCCGGCACCTCGTCCGCGTCCGGCCTCTACCAGTTCGTCGACCAGAGCTGGCTGTCCGTCGTCAAGAAACACGGCGCGGAGCACGGCCTTGGCTGGGCGGCGGATGCGATCGGCCAGGGCGCGAACGGGCATCTGTCGGTGTCGGACGGCGCGACGCGCTCTGCGATCCTGGCACTGCGCAACGACCCCGGCACCGCCAGCCTGATGGCGGCCGAATATGCGTCCGACAACAAGGGCGTGCTCGAGGCGAGCCTTGGCCGCGCGGCGACGGGCACGGACCTCTACATGGCGCATTTCATGGGGCCGGGCGGCGCGCGCCAGTTCCTGTCGACGATGGCGACGCATCCCGACGCGAGCGGCGCGGCGCTGTTCCCCGCCGCCGCGCGCGCCAACCGCAACGTGTTCTTCGCAAGCGACGGATCGGCGCGCTCGCTGTCCGACATCTATTCCCGCTTCGCCGACAAGCTGGGCTCCGCCGCCAATGGGACGCTGCCGACCGGCACCAGCATCGAGGCGGCGCTCGCCGACGGCTCCACGGTGCTGAGCGGCGCCGGCGAGAGCGCGGACGACGCGGTCGCCTGGGCGCAGTCGACGATCGGCCAGCTGCGAACGGCGGCGGGCAACGCGGGCAGCCTGCTGCGCCCGACGCCGGACACCGCGCGCCTGGCGTACATGATGCTCGCGCAGATGAGCAGCCGCTGATGGGCAGACTTCCCCTCCGCCAGGCCGCGCTGCCGGTCGCGATCCTGCTGCTGGTCGTGCTGATGGTGGTGCCGATCCCGTCGGCGCTGCTCGACGTGTTCTTCGTGATGAACATCACCATCAGCCTCGCGGTGCTGATGGTGAGCCTCAATGCGCAGAAGCCGCTCGATTTCTCCGCCTTCCCGACGGTGCTGCTCTTCGCCACGCTGTTCCGGCTCGCGCTCAACGTCGCGTCGACCCGCATCGTGCTGGTCCATGGCCATCAGGGCGAGGCGGCGGCGGGCCACGTCATCCAGGCGTTCGGCAGCTTCCTGATCGGCGGCGACTATGTCGTCGGCATCTTCGTCTTCGCGATCCTGATGATAATCAACCTGATCGTCGTGACCAAGGGCGCGGGGCGCGTGTCGGAAGTGTCCGCCCGCTTCACGCTCGACGCGTTGCCGGGCAAGCAGATGGCGATCGACGCGGACCTCAACGCCGGGCTCATCACGCCGGACGAGGCGAAGCTGCGCCGCGTCGAGGTCGCGACCGAGGCGGATTTCTACGGGTCGATGGACGGTTCGTCCAAGTTCGTGAAGGGCGACGCGGTCGCCGCGCTGCTGATCCTCGCCGCCAACGTCGTCGGCGGGCTGATCCTTGGCCCCGTTTCCCACGGCCTGACGATGGCGCAGGCGGCGCACAGCTATCTGCTGCTCGCGATCGGCGACGCGCTGGTCGCGCAGCTGCCGTCGCTGATGCTGTCGATCGCCGCCGCCGCGATCGTCACGCGCGTCAGCTCGTCGCAGGACCTCGCCGGGCAGATCGGCACGCAGTTCGGCGCCGCGCGCACCTGGACGCCGGTGGCGGTGATCCTGGCGCTGCTGGGCGTGATGCCGGGGATGCCGCACCTCGTCATCCTGCCCGCCGCCGCGGGTGCGGGCTTCATGGCGTGGCGGCTGCACAAGATGGCCATGCGCCCGGCGGCGCCGGAGCCGGCCCCCGCCGTGCCCGATCCGGCGAAGATCGGCTGGGACGAGGTGACGGACGCGATGCAGGTCAACCTCGACATCGGCTACGGCCTCGTCCCGCTCGCCGACGAGCGGCGGGGCGCGCCGCTGATGGGGCGGATCACCGGCGTGCGCCGCCAGCTGTCGAAGGACCTGGGCTTCGTCGTGCCGTCGGTGCGGGTGCGCGACGACATCAACCTTGCGCCCTATACCTATCGCATCATGGTCGGCGGCGTATGCGTCGGCGAGGACCAGGTCGCGCCCGAGGAGATGCTGGCGCTCGACACGGGCCAGGCGGTCGGGACCCTTCGCGGCAAGAAGGCGAAGGATCCGACGTTCGGCCTCGACGCCACCTGGATCGCGCCCGGGGACGCGGACGCCGCGACCGGCGCGGGCTATCTGGTGGTCGATCCCGGCACCGTCATGGCGACTCACCTCAACCACGCGCTGGGCAGCCATTCGGCGGAGCTGCTGGGTCCGGACGAGGTGCAGTCGCTGCTCGACGGGCTGAAGGAACGCTCGCCGCAGCTCGCCGCCGCGCTGGTGCCCGCGCCGCTGGCGCTGACGACGCTGACGCAGGTGCTGCGCGGCCTCTTGGCGGAGAACGTGCCGCTCAAGGAGTTCCGCCGCATCGCCGCCGCCATCTCGGTCGTCGCGCAGCGCACGCAGGATGCGGACGACATCATCGAGGCGATCCGGCCGGACCTCGGCCCGCTCATCATCGGCCGGCTGTGCGGCGTTCGCGAGCCGCTGCGCGTGATGACGCTGGAGGGCGGGCTGGAGAGCCTGCTCGGCCAGGCGATGCGCGCCGACCCGTCGCGTCGCCATGCGATCGAGCCCGACCTTGGCCGTCGCATCGTCGACGCGCTGACCCACGCCGCCCAGCCGCTGATCGCGGAGGCCAAGCCCTTCGCGCTCGTCGTCCAGCCCGCGATCCGCGTCGCGATCCGCAAGCTGGTCCGCACCTGCCTTCCGGACACCCCAGTCATGAGCTTCTTCGAGGTGCCCGAGGACAAGTCGGTCGAGGTCGTCGCCGTGATCGGCGCGTCCGGCCAGCCCCAGAATCCGATACAGCCCCAGCTTCAGGCGATGGCGGCGTGACCGCCCAGGCCGCCCCGCAGGCGTTCGCGCACGGAACGCCGCTCACCTACAGCCCGCGCCCGCGCGCCGGCCGCGAGGCGGAGGCGCTGGTGCGCCAGCACCTGCCGCTGGTCCGCCGGCTCGCCTGGCACGTCCACGGCGCGATGAGCACGCTGGTCGACGTCGAGGACCTGGTTCAGGTCGGGCTGATCGCGCTGGTCGAGGCGGCGGCGGGCGGGGCGACGGAGGACCGCGGCGCCATCGCCTATCGCCAGTACCTCGTCACCCGCATCCGCGGCGCGATGATCGACGAGCTGCGCCGCCAGGCGACCACGACCCGCGGCGCGATGCGTCGCCGGCGGGCGCTGGCCGATGCGGTACGGCAACTGACCGCCGAGACCGGCCGGGCGCCCGAGGAGATGGCGGTCGCCGAAAGGCTGGGCGTCACCGTCGAACGGCTGCGGACCGACTATGCCACCGCCGAGGCGGTTCGCCTCGAGCCGATCGACGATGTCTATGCCGACGACCTGCCCTGGTTCGCCAGCGAGGAGGCCGACGCGTTCGACCAGCTCGCCGACGGACAGCTGCGCGACGCGCTGATCGCCGCGATCGCCGCGCTGCCGCAGCGCGAGGCATTGGTGATCCAGCTCTACCATGTCGAGGAACTGAACCTCGAGGAGATCGGCCAGGTGATCGGCGTCGGCGCCGCGCGCGTCTGCCAGATCAAGGGTGCGGCCCACGCCCGCCTGAAAAAGGCGCTCGCCGGCCGGCGCTGACCCCCGTTGACGCTGCACGCCGCCGCGTTCCCTTCCGTCACCCGGCGAACGCCGGGACCTTCGCGAACCCGTTTGGCGCGCAGGCATCCCCTGCCCCGCGCAGGCCGGGGTGGAAGCGACGTTTCCGCCAAGGTCTCGCGAACGCCGCGGTCCTTTCGCACGTCGTACGCCGCCCATAGCGATCCTGGCGTTCTCCGCGATGACGGTCGGCGCCACCCGATCATCCGCGCTACGCACGCGAAGGACCCCGGCGGCATCGCTGCCACCGGGGTCCTCCCGTCCGGCGATCGTCCGATCGGCCCCGGCACCCAGATGGGGGCGGCGCCGGGACCCAAGGCCGATTACTGGAGAAGCTTCAGCACGCCCTGCTGGCTCTGGTTCGCCTGGGCGAGCATCGCGGTCGACGCCTGCGACAGGATCTGCGCCTTGGCGAGGCTCGCCGTCTCGGCGGAGAAGTCGGTGTCGCTGATCTGGCTCTTGGCGGCCGTCAGGTTCGTCACGTCGCTCGTCATGTTGGCGACGACCGAGGTCAGCTGGCTCTCCGCGGCGCCCAGGCCGGCGCGGGCGGTGGTGACGGTCTGGAGCGCGGTGTTGAGCGTGTCGAGCACGCCCGACGCCTTGGTCTGCGTGGTGATGTCGGTGGCGACGGCCGTCGTCAGATCGAGCGTCTTCAGGTTCAGCGTCACCGTGTCCGCGGTGTTCGAACCGGTCTGGATCGTCACCGCGCCTGCGGTGCCGGCCGAACCGTCGAACAGCTTGACGCCGTTGAAATCGGTGTTCTTCAAGATGTTCGTGATCTGGCCGGTCAGCGCCGTTACTTCGGTCTGCATGTCGGTGCGGTCGCTGTCGCTGTAGGTGCCCGACGCGGACTGGACGGCCAGCTCGCGGACGCGCTGGATCATGTTGGTGACCTCGTCGAGCGCGCCGTCGGCGGTCTGCGCCATGGCGATGCCGTCGTTGCTGTTGCGGATGCCCTGCGTCATGCCGCGGATCTGCGAGGTCATCGACGACGAGATGGCGAGGCCGGCGGCATCGTCCTTGGCCGAGTTGATCCGGCTGCCGGTCGACAGGCGCTGCATCGACGTCGACAGCATGTTGTTGGCCGAGGTGGATGCGTTGGCGGCGCGCAGCGCCGAGATGTTGGTCGCGATCACGGTCATGGAATGTCTCCGTTTGTCTGCGGCTTCCCCGCCGCCCCCAGAGCGAAGGGCCGAGCCGCCGAATTGGGTAACGGCCGCCGGGCGGCGGACTTAAGCGGAAAAATCGCGGGCTCGATCCCGCGGCCCGCCCCCTCCCCGGTCGCGCGCGCGAGGGCGCTGGCCCGCGCGCGGTCACACGCCCGGAAATATTCCGCCGCCCGGCTGCCGATTTAACCTGCGTTTCACCATTCGGGCCGCATCCTCGCGACATTCAAGGGGACCAGCATGCGTTCGATCCTTCCTTCCCGCACCCTGCTCGCCCAGCGGTATGCGCTGATATCCTCGCTGCGCGCGCAGGGTTTCGTCGTCGCTGCCGAGGGGGAGCGGGCCGACATGATCCTGCTGGCGGACGGCGAGCCGGTGACGGCGCCCGCGCGCACGGTCGTGGTCGGCGACGTCCCGGTCGGCGAGTCCGACGGCGGCCCGCGCATGGTGCCGGCCGCGAACGGGAATCCCGCCCGGATCGCCTTTGGACACCGGGACGCGAGCATCGGCAACGGCTTCGTGCGGGCGGCCGTCGCCGGACCGGACGCGCCGACGGCCGCCGATCCCGAAAGCCTGGCGCTGCTGGCGCTCGCCGCGCGCGTGGCGCAAGCGGACATCACCGTCCTGGTCAACGGCCCGACCGGCACCGGCAAGGAGGTGATCGCCCGCGCGATCCACAACCAGTCGCCGCGCCGCGACGGACCGTTCATCGCGATCAACTGCGCCGCGCTGCCCGAATCGATGCTGGAGGCGATGCTGTTCGGCCATCGGAAGGGAGCGTTCACGGGCGCGTCGTCGGGTGGCGAGGGTTTCTTCCGCGCGGCGGACGGCGGCACGATCCTGCTCGACGAGATCGCGGAGATGCCGCTCAACCTGCAGGCAAAGCTGTTGCGCGTGCTGCAGGAGCGCGAGGTGATCCCGATCGGCGCCACCGCCGCGCAGGCCGTCGACGTGCGGGTGGTCGCCTGCGCCAACCGCGACCTTCAGGACGAGGTGGCGGCCGGCCGGTTCCGCGCCGACCTCTATTACCGCCTGTCGGTGTTTCCGCTGGCGACGCGCCCGCTGGCCGAACGGCCGCAGGACATTCCCGCGCTCGCCGCGACGATGCTGATGCGCCACGCCGCCGGCCGCACCGCGATCCCCTGGCCAACGCGCGAGGCGGTGGACGCGCTGGTCGCGCACGACTGGCCCGGCAATGTGCGCGAGCTGGAGAACGTGATCCAGCGCGCGCTCCTGTTCTGCGCCGGCGACATGATCGAGGCGAGCCATCTGGTGTTCGATCGGCCGATGGCGGCCGCGGCGCCGCTCGTTCCCGCGTCGGCCAGGATGCCCGTCCCGGCGTCCGCGAGCGCCGACGCGGCGCCCGGCTCTGCCGGGCAGGCCGCGACACCGGGAGCCGCAACGTTGGGGAAGGTCGTGCAGATGAGCGAGTTCGCCGCCATCCGGGAGACGATGCGCCAGTGCGGCGGCAGCCGGATCGAGACCGCGCGCCGGCTCGGCATCTCCGAACGCACGCTGCGCTATCGCCTCGCCCGCGCCCGCGAGCAGGGCGAGGATGTCGGCGCCGCCCCGTCGTTCGGGCGTGGCTGGGCCGCCCTTGGTCAGGCGGGTGCGGCATGAGCGTCGGCATCGGCGCTGCGGGCGGCATCGACCGGGTGATGGCGCTGCGCGCGCAGATCCTGGAGCAGAACCAGGCGCTGGGCCGCGCGAACGCCGCGGCGCCGGCCAGCGCCCAGGCTCCCGCCACGAGCTTCACCGACACGATGAGCAAGGCGCTCAAGGACGTGAACGCCGGCCAGGCCCAGGCCGCGCAGGTATCGGAAGCCTATGAGCGCGGCGAGAGCGTCGACATCGCCAAGGTGATGCTCGCCCGCCAGCAGGCCAGCGTCGGCTTCGAGGCGACGCTGCAGGTCAGGAACAAGCTCCTGTCCGCGTACAAGGACATCATGAGCATGCCGGTCTGACATGAGCGCGCTGATCCCCTCGCCCGCTCCTGGCGGCGTGACGCTTGTCCCCGAGCGGTTCGCCAATCCGCTCCGTCAGATCCAGGGCGTGCTCGCGCAGCCCGCGGTGCGGCGCTCGCTGCCGATGGTGCTGCTCGTCGGCCTGATCGCGGCGGCCACGCTCGCGTGGATGACGCTGTCGAGCCCGACGCAGAAGACGCTGTTCACCGGATTGCCCGACGCCGACAAGGCGGCGGTCACGGCCGCGCTCGACCAGGCCAACATCAAGAGCCGCCTCGACGACGGAACCGGCGCGTTGACGGTGGGCGAGGACGATTACAGCCGCGCGCGGATGCTGCTGGCGGGCCAGGGCCTGCCCAAGGCGGCGCCCGGTGGATATGCGATCCTCGACCAGCTGCCGATGGGCGTGTCGCGCGCGGTGGAGGGCGAGCGGCTGCGCCAGGCGCGCGAGACGGAGCTCGCCCGCTCGATCCAGGAGATCGACGCGGTCGCCGACGCGCGCGTCCATCTCGCGATGCCCGAGAGCAGCGTGTTCGTGCGCGACAGCGCCAGTCCGTCCGCCTCCGTGATGGTGAAGCTGAACGCCGGCCGCAGCCTCGACGACGCGCAGGTACGGTCGATCGTCAACCTCGTCGCCTCGTCCGTGCCCGGTATGAAGCCCGACGCGGTGACGATCGTCGACCAGATGGGCGCGCTGCTGACCAGGGGCGGCGGAGAGGCGGGCGACGGCGAGGGAACGAGGCGGCTGGAGGTGGAACGCCGCACCGAGGACAAGGTGCGCGAGCAGGTGGTGCAGCTGCTGACGCCGCTGGTCGGCGCCGGCAATTTCACCACCCAGGTCCAGGCCGACGTCAACCTCGACGAGACGCAGGCCACGCGCGAGAGCTATGACAAGGCGGGCACCCTGCGCGCCGAGACCGGCAACTGGACGGGCAACCAGAAGGACGCGAGCGCGCCCGGCGGCATCCCCGGCGCGCTGTCCAACACGCCGCCCGCCGCCAGCAGCGTGCAGCAGCCGACGCCGGTGCCCACGGCGTCCCCCTCCCCGGCCGCCGGCGCCCCCGCGCCCGACGCGCAGAAGCAGTCGGACAGTTTCCAGCGCGCCTATGACCTTGGCCGCGAGGTCTCCGTCACCCGCGCCGCGCCGGGCGGGGTCAAGCGGCTGAGCGTCGCCGTGCTGCTGCGCGATCCCGACGGCAAGGGCGCCGGGGGCAGGCGCTCGCCCGCCGAGGTGCAGCAGATCACCGATCTGGTCAAAAGCGCCGTCGGCTTCGACCAGAGCCGCAACGATGTCGTCACCGTCGTCAGCCGCAAGTTCGCGGGCACCGATCCGGTGGATGCCAAGCGGCCCTGGTACGACAACAGCTGGCTGCCGATGCTGGCGCGCAACCTGACCGCCATCGCGATCGCGCTGATGGTCCTGATGCTGGGCGTGCGGCCGCTGCTGAAGACGATCGGGAAGAAGCAGGCGGCCGGCACCGCGGCAGGCCCGTCCGGCAAGCCGATCGGCGCCGCCGACGGCCTGTCCGCCGAGGGGGAAGGTGAGCCTGCGGTGCTGCCGGCCGTCACGCTGGAGCAGATCGAGACGTCGCGCAGCTTCGACGAGCGCGTCGGCGCGGTGCGTGGCTTCACCCGCGACAATCCCGCGCGCGCGGCGCTGGCGGTGCGCGACATGATCCGGGCGGAACCCAAATGAGCCCGGAGGCTGCGCGCAGCTACAGCGGCGTCGAGCGTGCCGCGGTGCTGATGATGCTGGTCGGCGAGGACGAGGCCGCCGCGATCCTCCAGAAACTCGATCCCGAGGAGGTGCGCCAGCTTGGCAGCGCGATGTTCAAGGTCGCGGACGTGTCCGAACGGGAGGTCGAGGACGTGCTCGACGACTTCGTCGGCCGCGCCCGCGAGCGGACCGGGATCAGCTTCAACCCCCGCCCGCAGATCGAGACGGTCATGACCCGCGCGCTCGGCCCCGCCAAGGCGGACAGCGTGCTGGCGCGCATCACCCCGCCCGAGGCCGCTTGCCAGATCGACCTGCTCGACTGGATGGACGCGCACGACATCGCCTGCGTGCTCGACAAGGAACATCCGCAGATCGCCGCCGTGCTGATCGCCAACCTGGACCCGGCGGTGGCGAGCCAGGTGCTGGAGCTGCTGCCCGACGCGATCCAGCCGGACATCCTGCACCGCATCGCCCGCCTCGGCCCGATCACGCCCGAAGCGGTGGAGACGCTGCGCACGATGCTGGCGAACCGCGCGAGCGGCGCCGGCGGCGGATCGCAGGGAAGCCGGGGAATGGGCCAGGGCGTCACGCTGGGCGGCACGCGCGAGGCCGCGCGCATCCTGTCGGGCGCGCGCAAGGCGACGGAGCAGCGCGTCATGCCCAAGCTCTTCAAGATCGACAAGGAAGTCGCCCGCGCGATCGAGGAGGCGCTGTTCGTCTTCGACAACCTGCTGGAAATGGACGACAAGAACCTGGGCATACTGATCCGCAACGTCGACACCGACGCGCTGACCCGCGCGCTGAAGGGCGTGGACGAGGCGGCGCGCGGTCGCTTCCTGGGCTGCATGTCCGCGCGCGCCGCCGACGGCATCCGCGACGAGATGGAGGCGCGCGGGCCGATGAAGCTGTCGGAGGTGCTGGACGCGCAGAAGATCATCATCGGCGTCGCGCGCCAGCTCGCCAAGGACGGCACGCTCCAGATGGGCGGCGGCGACGACGACTATGTCTGATCCGGCGACGACGCTTCAGGACGGGGAGAGCGCCGCGTGCGGTTTCGTCGCCGGCTTCTCCGCCCGGCACGAGGTGGCGGCGCCGGTGCTCGCGCGCGCGTTCGCGACCGGCGCGGGCTTCGCGGCGGTGGACGTGCGCGACCGGATCG
>NZ_CAHJWW010000072.1 GCF_903643035.1 Sphingomonas bacterium
GGCGGCGTGCGGGGTACGGCCCGCCCGCGACGTCGAGACGGTCACGGTCAGCCCGCCCTTCGCCGCCGAGGCGCTGGCGGCCGGCGAAGTCGACGGCATCTGCGTCGGCGAGCCCTGGAACTCGGTGGCGGTGGATCGCGGCGTCGGCCGCATCGTGCTGGTCACCGCGCAGATCTGGCGGCGCGGCGTGGAGAAGGTGCTCGCGACCCGCGCCGAACGCCTGGCCGATGCGCCCGAGCTGTTCCACCGGCTGATCCGCGCGCTGCACGCCGCCGCCGCCTGGTTCGTGCGCCCCGACACGGCCGAGGCTACCGCCGCGATGCTCGCCCGGCCCGAGTATCTCGACGGGTCGGCCGAGCTGATCCGCCGCGCCATCTCCGACCGCGTCCGGCTGGTCGAGGGCGCGCGCCCCATCCACATCCCCGACTTCATGTTCCGGTATCGCGAAGCCGCCAACTTCCCCTGGCGCAGCCAGGCCGCGTGGCTCTACTCGCAGCTCGTGCGCTGGGAGGGCGGCACCGTCTCGGCGGAGGAGGCCGGGATCGCCGAGGGCGTGTTCCGGCCCGACGTCTATCGGCGCGCCCTTGCCGGCGGCGGCGCGCCGCTGCCCGGCGCCAGCTCGAAGCTGGAAGGTGCGCTGGTCGGCGACACGGGTGTCGGATCGACGCAGGGGCGGCTGATCCTCGGGAGCGACCGTTTCTTCGATGGGCGCGCCTTCAATCCGGAGGATATTTCGGGGTATCTGCGCACGCTCGCGCAATGATCGGGTCCCATCGCACGAAGCGGCTTGCATGATGGGTTCGATTCGGACATACTCGCGCTGTCGGGCAATGGCGTCCGATACGAAATAGCCGCTGCCGCCGTCCAACGAGGGGCGTCGGCGACGGGGCGATCCACTCGGGTCGCCATGGCAATGGTGCCGCCCGACACGCCGATCCCGGCCGCTGTCGAGGCGGCTTTTTTGCGTCTGGGAGACTTGCGATGGCGACCAGGGGACAGGATTGGGCGGCGGCGCCGATGGGCACGGCCGGAACGACCGCCGGCATGACGGCCGGCGGCGGGAGTATCGCGGGCGGGAGCAGCTTCTGGACGGCGGGCAACCGGCCGACGCTGTTCGCCGCGTTCCTGTATTTCGACTTCGCGTTCATGGTCTGGGTGCTGCTGGGGCCGCTGGGGCCGGACATCGCCAGGTCGCTGGCGCTCGACCCGGCGCAGAAGGGCTTCATGGGCGCTTCGCTCACGCTGCGCGGACTGGCCCGCAGGCTGACATTCGTCACCGCCCACGCGCGCGCCGGTGAAACGCTCGACCTCGACTGGCGGGCGCTCGCCGACCCCGATGCCACGCTGGCCGTCTACATGGGCAAGGCCGCCGCGGGAGAAGTGGCGGAGCGGCTGATCGCGAACGGCCTGCCGCCCACGACGCCGGCTGTGGTGGTGGAGAATGCCAGCCTGCCCGGCGAACGCGTCTTCGCGACCCGGCTGGACCTGCTCCCGCTCGCCACCGCGACCGCCCTGGGCGATGGTCCGGCGGTCCTGCTGATCGGGAAGGCGATGGGCCAGCGAAAGTATTGCAGGGCTTGGCTCGACACCCGTGACCGCGCCACCATGGTGCAGCAGTGGACGAAGCGGCCCGTTTAGGTCGAAGCGACAGAACTCGCGCGGAAACCGTGCTTGCCTGGCTTGGGCACCGTGGCGGATCGCTTGACGACTGCGTCTTCCCGAACCGCGATGTATGCAGGCTCGCGGCGTTCGTTGACTTGACACAAGTCGGATTTCGCGAGCACAGGCGCGCTGCCCGCAGACAACCGTCACGCGGGCAAGCAACCGAAAGTCGTCAACCCATGCCGAGCGACAGTAGCAGTCGACCGTCCTTGCCGTCCGCGGTGCCTGTGGCCTGAGCCTTGGGGCTCGCCTGGGTCCGCGTGCGGCGGATCAGAAGAGGTGAGCCATGCACAACGTCATCCACCATGACGCGATCTTCGACGCGGCGGCCATAGCCGCCAGGCTGGTGGGCGCGCGCGGCGCGGACATCGCCGATATTCTAGACACCCATGATCCGCGCGAGGCCGCGGCGGTCGTCGGGCATCTGCCGCTCGACGAGGCGGTCAAGGCGTTCGACCAGCCCGGGATCGGCTGTCCCGAGAAGATCGTCGGCCTGCTGCCGCGGCCCATGGCGGTCGCGCTGCTCGACGCGATGTCCGCCGACCGCACCGCCGACCTGTTCCGCCTGATGGCGGAGCCGGCGCGATCCGAGCTGCTGGCGCACGTCACCCCCGACCTTCGCGCGACGATCGAGCGGCTGCTCGACTATCCCGAGGCGAGCGCCGGCTCGATCATGACGACCGAGTTCGTCGAGGTGCCCGCCGACTGGACGATCGCGCAGGTGCTCCACCACATTCGCATGGTCGAGCGCACGCGCGAGACGGTCTATTCAGTCTACGTCACCGATCCGGCCAGGCACACGCTCGTCCAGGCGGTGACGCTGCGGCGCCTGATCTCCGGCGATCCGCACGCCGGCGTGCTCACCGCCGCGCCCGATCGCCGGCCGGTCACGATCGGCCCGAACGACCGTCGCGAGGAGGCCGTGCGGCTGATCTCCAGATACGACCTGCTGGCGATCCCGGTCGTGGACGGGCACGGCCACCTGCTTGGCATCGTCACGGTCGACGACGTCATCGATGCCATGATCGAGCGGCAGACCGCGCAGGTGCATCGCTTCGGCGGCGTCGAGGCGCTGGACGAGAACTATCTGCGGATCGGCTTCCGGGCGATGATCCGCAAGCGCGCGGGCTGGCTATGCGCGCTGTTCCTGTCCGAGATGCTTACCGCTTCCGCCATGCAGGGGTTCGAGGGCGAGCTGGAGAAGGCGATCGTGCTCACCCTGTTCATCCCGCTCATCATGAGTTCGGGCGGCAACTCGGGCAGCCAGGCGACCTCGCTCGTCATCCGCGCGCTGGCGCTGCGCGAGGTCACGTTGCGCGACTGGTGGCGGGTCGCGTTGCGCGAGCTGCCGACCGGGCTGACGCTGGGCGCGATCCTGGGGCTGATCGGCATCGCCCGCATCTCGCTATGGCAGTGGCTCGGCTTCTACGATTATGGAACGCACTGGCCATTGGTCGCGACGACGGTGGGCGCGGCGCTGGTCGGCATCGTCACCTTCGGCTCGTTCGTCGGCTCGATGCTGCCGTTCGGGCTGCGCCGGCTGGGGTTCGATCCGGCAAGCGCGTCGGCGCCGTTCGTGGCGACGCTGGTCGACGTGACCGGGCTGGTCATCTATTTCGGAGTCGCTGCCATCGTCCTGCATGGAACGCTGCTGTGAGGCGCGCCTGCCGCACCGTCGCGCTGCTCGCGGGCATTGCCGGCCTCTCGCCGATCCGTGCGCAGGAGGCGGCGTCGCCGCTTCCCGACTGGCTCGCGATCCATGGCCAGGGCACGGTCGTGCTGCAGGGTACGCCCGCCTTCCGCTCGCCGTACGACGGCCCGAACAGCCTGACGCCGCGCCAGGTGAAGGAGACGGTCGACCTCACGCTCTACGCGGGCGTTCGGCCCTGGGCGGGCGGCGAGCTGTGGGCAAATCCGGAGGTCGACCAAGGCTTCGGCCTGTCGAACACGTTGGGCGTTGCGGGCTTTCCGAGCGCCGAGGCGTACAAGGTCGGCAAGAGCCGCCCCTATACGCGGCTGCAACGGCTGTTCTTCCGCCAGACGATCGCGCTGGGCGGGGCGGCGGAGACGGTGGCGGCGGACCAGAACCAGTTCGCCGGCACGCATCGAACGGATCGCATCGTGCTCACCGCCGGCAAGTTCGGTGTCGGCGACGTATTCGACACCAACCGCTATGCGCACGATCCCCGCCGCGACTTCCTCAACTGGGCGGTCGTGGACGCGGGCAGCTTCGACTACGCCGCCGACGCGTGGGGTTATTCGACCGGGATCGCCGCCGAATGGTATCGCGGGCCGTGGACGATGCGCGCCGGCGTGTTCAACCTGTCGACGATCCCCAATGGCGAGCGGCTGGAGAGCGGCTTCCGGCAGTTCCAGCTCGATGGCGAGATCGAGCATCGACACCGGCTTGGCGGCCGCGACGGCGCGGTCCGCCTCACCCTGTTCCGCAATCGCGGGCGGTTCGGGCGCTTCGACGACGCGCTGGCGCTTGCCGCCGCCACCGGGGACGCGCCCGACACCGGGCTGGTGCGGGCGCGACGGACGCGCATGGGCGCCAGCGTCAACGTCGAGCAGGGCGTCACCGAGGCGATCGGCGTCTTCGCGCGCGCCGGCGTCGCGAGTGGCGGGATCGAACCCTACGACTTCACCGACATCGACCGCACGGCGCAGGTCGGCCTGTCGATCGACGGCAGGCGATGGGGCCGCGCCGGCGACACGGTCGGTATCACGGCGGTAGTCAACGGCATCTCGCGCGAGCACGAACGCTACCTCGACGCCGGCGGCATCGGCGTCCTCGTCGGCGACGGGCGGCTGCCGCATCCCGGCGTCGAGGCGATCGGCGAGGCGTATTATCAATGGAGGCCGCTGAAAGCGGTCGCCGTATCGCTGGACTACCAGCTCGTCGGCAACCCGGGCTACAATGGCGATCGCGGCCCGGCCAACGTCTTCGCGCTCCGCCTGCACGCGCAATACTGAGCGGCTGCTGCATAAGCTTCGGGGACTCGATCAGGTCCACCACAGGATGATGGCAGCGGATGATGTTCGGCGCGATGCGGGAGGCGTCCGGTCGTATGATCCAACCGAACGATCCGATATCCGCTATCGGGAAGTGCTGATCGACCTTCCTGCAACCGGAGGCTACGTTTCAAGCCGCCATCAACTCCGCGGCGCCTGCCTCCGATAGCTCAGCGCCTCGGCGACGTGGATCCGCCCCACCGTCTCCGCACCCGCCAGATCGGCAATCGTCCGCGCGACGCGCAGCACGCGGGTATAACCGCGCGCGGTCAGACGCATCTGCTCGGCCGCCTGCGCCAGCAGCCGCCGGCCGGGGTCGTCGGGCGTGGCATGCGCGTCGAGCAGCGGGCCGTCGGCTTCCGCGTTGGTGCGCACGCGCGTCCCCGTTTCCTGGCCTGCATAGCGCGCCGACTGCACGCCCCGCGCCGCCGCCACCCGCGCGGCGACTTCGGCCGATCCCTCGGTCGGCGGCGGCAGGACGAGGTCGGCGGCGCTCACCGGCTGCACCTCGACGTGCAGGTCGATGCGGTCGAGCAGCGGCCCCGACACTTTCGCCTGATAGTCGGCGGCGCAACGCGGCGCGCGCGAGCAGGCCAGCGCGGCGTCGCCCAGATGCCCGCACCGGCACGGGTTCATCGCCGCGACGAGCTGGACGCGCGCGGGGAAGGTGACGTGCGCGTTGGCGCGGGCGACGCTGACGGTACCCGTCTCCAGGGGCTGGCGCAGCGAATCTAGCACCGCGCGCTGGAACTCGGGCAGTTCGTCGAGGAACAGCACGCCCAGATGCGCAAGCGAGACCTCGCCCGGCTTCACCTTCAGCCCGCCGCCGGTCAGCGCGGCCATGGAGGCGGAATGGTGCGGGCTGCGGAACGGGCGCGTCCGGGTCAGCCGTCCGCCCGCCAGCGTGCCGGCAACCGACTGCACCATGCTCGCCTCCAGCGCCTCGGCCGCATCAAGCGGCGGGAGGATGCCCGGAAGGCAGCTCGCCATCAGCGACTTGCCCGATCCCGGCGGGCCGACCATCAGCAGGTTGTGCCCACCCGCTGCGGCGATCTCCAGCGCGCGCTTGGCGGTCTCCTGTCCCTTGACCTGTTTCAGGTCGGGGCCGAGCCCCGCCTCCTCCACCTCGCCCGGCTCGGGCGGCTTCAGCAGACCGTGACCCTTGAAGTGGTTGAGCAATGCGAGCAGGTCGGGCGCGGCCAGCACCTCGATGCCTGCGCTCCACGCCGCCTCCGATCCTTGCGCGGCCGGGCAGATCAGCCCCTTGCCCACGGTCGCAGCGTGCAGCGCCGCGAGCAGGACGCCCGGTGACGGCGCGATCCGCGCATCGAGCCCGAGCTCGCCCACCACGACATAGTCCGCCAGCGCCTCCGCATCGACGATCCCCATCGCCGCCAGCAGCCCCAGTGCGACGGGAAGGTCGTAGTGCGATCCTTCCTTGGGGATATCGGCGGGCGACAGGTTGACGACGATACGCTTGGGCGGCAGCGCGAGGCCCATCGCCGCGACCGCGCCGCGCACCCGCTCGCGGCTTTCCGCCACCGCCTTGTCGGCGAGGCCCACGACATGGAAGGCGGGCAGGCCGGGGATCAGCTGCACCTGAACCTCGACGGCCCGCGCCTCCAGCCCCAGATAAGCCACCGTCGCTACGCTCGCCGTCATCCGCCCCCCTTGTGCAGGCGAGCATAGCGGCCCGGCGGCGGAGGGGAACAGGTGATGCGCGCGAATTGACGTCGCGGGCCTTTGCGGGTATGCGCCCGCCCTCAACGGCTGACCCTCGGGCGGCCCTTTCTTCGAGCGCACGCAGGACGTGCCAGCCGGGTGATGAACGATGAAGCGGACTTTCCAGCCCAGCAATCTGGTGCGGGCGCGCCGTCACGGCTTCCGCTCGCGGATGGCGACGGTCGGCGGCCGCTCGGTCATCCGTGCCCGCCGGAACCGCGGTCGCAAGAAGCTGTCGGCTTAGTCTTGGACGGCCCGGCCACGCCGGGCGGCGGCGCCGACACCAAGCCGGCGATACGCACCCTTACCAGACGTCCCGACTTCCTCGCCGCAAACAAGGCGCGGCGCGCCCCGATGCCGGGCTTCGTGCTGCTGGTGCGGCGGCGCGACGACGGCGATCCCACGATCAGACTGGGCATCACCGTCACCAAGAAGGTCGGAAACGCCGTGGTGCGCAACCGCATGAAGCGCCGCTTCCGCGCGCTGGGCCGCGAGCTGTTGCCGGACAGCGGGGTGCCGGGCGCGGATCATGTGCTGATCGGTCGTTCGGACGGGATAGAACGATCGTTCGACAGGCTTCGCGGCGAGCTTGCCAAGGCGCTGGCTAAAATCACGCGATGATCGCGCGGGCGCTGATCCTGGTGGCGCGCGGGTGGCAGCTGGGTCCCTCGCTGCTCCTCCCGCCGGCCTGCCGGTTCTCTCCAAGCTGCTCGGCCTATGCAATCACCGCGCTTCGCCGCTATGGAGCGGCGAAGGGTGGCTGGCTGGCATTGAAGCGCATCTCGCGCTGTCACCCGTTCGGCGCCCACGGCCACGATCCCGTGCCCTGACGTCAGGAAAGCTCCCGTGAAGGAAGACTCGCGCAATTTCATCCTGTTCGCGGTGCTCGCGGCGCTGATCCTGTTCGGCTGGCCGTTCGTGTCCGGCCGGCTGTTCCCCGCCGCCAACCCGCCCGCGACCCGGATCGTCAACGGCAAGTCGCAGGCGCTGCCCAATCCCGCCGCCGATCCGACCGCCGACGGCCCGGTCGCGACGCGCGACCGCCGCGTGGTGCTGGCCGAAAGCCCCCGCGTCCGCATCATCACGCCCCGCCTGGCCGGATCGATCAACCTGAAGGGTCCGCGGATCGACGACCTCGTGCTGGTTCAGTACAAGGAGACGGTCGCCAGGCACTCCGCGCCGATCCGCCTGCTGTCCCCCGCCGGCGCTGCGGAGGCGTATTTCGCGCAGTTCGGCTGGCGCGGCGACGGGCTGAAGACGCCGGACGCGGATGCGGTGTGGAAGGCGTCCGCGCCCGTCCTGTCCCCCGGTCATCCGGTGGCGCTGACCGCCGACAACGGTGCCGGGCTCGCGTTCCGGATCGATCTGGCGGTAGACGACGGCTACATGATCTCGATCCGGCAGAGCGTCGGCAACACAGGCGCGTCGGCGGTGCCGGTCGCCGCCTATGGCCTGGTCAGCCGCAGCGGGGTGTCCAAGGACGCGACCAGCCGCACGATCCACACCGGGCCGATGAGCGCGCACGAGGGGAAGGCGGATTACGGCATCGACTTCGCCGACGTCGACAAGGCGCCGCAGCGTTTCACCACAGCCGGCGGCTGGCTGGGCTTCACCGACAAATACTGGCTGACCGCGCTGGTGCCCGATCAGGCGCGCGGCTTCGACGGCGAGTTCCGCGCGGGCGCGGGGGCCGGGCAGGCCCGAGCGTATCAGGCGGACTTCACCGCCGCGCCGCAGCAGCTGCGTCCCGGCCAGGTGGTCACGCAGACCAGCCGTTTCTTCGCGGGTGCGAAGGAGACACGGCTGATCGACGGCTATAACGACGGGACCTACGGCGGCGGCGGCATCGCCAATTTCGATCGCGCGATCGACTGGGGCTGGTTCCGCGTCGTCGAGAAGCCGATCTTCTACTATCTCGACTGGCTGTTCCGGCACGTCGGCAACTATGGCGCCGCCATCGTCCTGCTGACTTGCACGATCCGCCTGCTGATGTTCCCGATCGCGCAGCGTCAGTTCGCCAGCATGGCGGCGATGCGTGCGATCCAACCCAAGATGAAGGCGCTGCAGGAACGCCACAAGGACGACAAGACGCGGGCGCAGCAGGAAGTGATGGCGCTGTACAAGGCGGAAAAGGTCAACCCGCTCGCCGGCTGCCTGCCCACCTTTCTCCAGATCCCGATCTTCTATGCGCTGTACAAGATGCTGCTGGTCACGATCGAAATGCGGCACCAACCGTTCGTGGCGTGGATCAAGGACCTGTCCGCGCCCGATCCGCTGACCCCGGTAAACCTGTTCGGCCTGCTGCCGTTCACGCCGCCAGGCGTCCTGCACCTGGGCATCCTGGCGATCCTCCTGGGCGGCACGATCTGGCTGCAGATGCGGATGAACCCGGCGGCCGCAGACCCGACGCAGCAGCAGGTGATGATGTTCATGCCGTGGATCATGATGCTGTTCTTCGCGCCGCTCGCGGCCGGGCTTCAGCTTTACTACATCGCCAGCAACCTGCTGACGCTGGCGCAGCAGCGGTTCCTTTACTCGCGCCATCCGCAGCTCAAGGTGGCGGCGGTCAAGTGACGCCGGACGAGCAGGCGCGTGCCGCTCTGGTCGAGGCGGCGCGCAAGCTCTTCGCCGGGCCGGTCGCGTTCCTGCGCTCGGCGCCCGCGCTGGAGCACCTGCCCGATGCCGATGTGCCCGAGGTGGCGTTCGCAGGCCGCTCGAACGTCGGCAAATCGTCGCTGCTCAACGCGCTTACCGGGCGCAACGCGCTCGCCCGCACGTCGAACACGCCGGGCCGGACGCAGGAGCTGAACTTCTTCGACGTCGGCGATCCGCTGGCGTTCCGGCTGGTCGACATGCCCGGCTACGGCTTTGCCAAGGCGCCGCCGGACGTGGTCCGCCGCTGGCGCTTCCTGGTCAACGATTTCCTGCGCGGGCGCCAGGCGTTGAAGCGAACGCTGGTGCTGGTGGACGCGCGCCACGGCCTGAAAGAGGTCGATCGCGAGATCATGACGATGCTCGACAAGGCGGCGGTGAGCTACCGCCTGATCCTGACGAAGGCGGACAAGATCAAGCCGACCGACCTCGCCGAGGTCGCGGAGGCGACGACCGCGGAGGCGCGAAAGCGCCCGGCCGCCCACCCTGAGGTGCTGTCGACGTCGAGCGACACGGGTCTAGGCATCGCCGACCTGCGCGCGGCGGTGCTCGAGGCGGTGGAGTAAGGCTCCGTCATCGCCGCGGTCGCGAGAATGACGAAACGGAGCCTACTCCTTCGTCGCTGCGTTCGGATTGTCCTCGCCGTCCTCGTCCCCCGTCCCCGAATAGCCGATGTGGCTCTGGCCGCCGTGACCCATGAAGCCGCCGTGGCTGCCCGCGTCGCCGGCACCGTCCGGGTTCTGCGGTCGCGCGCCGCCACCGCTCTCGCCACCGCCTTCCCAGCCTCCGGTCTCCTTGTTGCCGTCGCCCGCTCCCTTGGGATTGGTGCCGCCCATCGCCTGGTTCGGTTGCTTGTCGGTCATGCCCTTGTCTCCTCTATTTACTCAACGCATCGGCGAGGCCGCGCGTTCATACCCTCATTGCTCCCGCGCCCGCACTGCCCCACATAGATCACACACTCCGCCATTTTCGGGGACACGATGGCCGATCCATATGCCACTCTGGGTGTCGAGCGCACCGCCGACGAGCCCAGCATCAAGAAAGCGTACCGCAAGCTCGCCAAGGAGCTGCATCCCGATCGCAACAAGGACAATCCCAAGGCGTCGGAGCGGTTCAGCCAGGCGACGCAGGCGTACGACCTCCTGTCCGACAAGGACAAGCGCGCGCGCTTCGATCGCGGCGAGATCGACGGCGACGGCAATCCGGCCGCGCCGTTCGGCTTCGGCGGCGGCCGGCCCGGCGGCGGCTTTCGCGGCGGAGCCGCCCCTGGCGGCCAGAACTTCGAGTTCAACGGCGAGAATGTGGACGTCGGCGACCTGTTCGAGAACATGTTCGGCGGCGGCGGTCCGCAACCGGGTCGCGGCGGCTTTGCCAGCGGCTTTGGCCGGCGCCCGCAGCCCAAGGGCGCCAATATCGCCTATCGCCTGTCCGTATCCTTCGTCGACGCCGCTACCCAGGCGCCGCAGCGGATCGTGCTGGCGGACGGCACGACGCTGGATCTCAAGCTTCCCGCGGGTGTCGAGACGGGCACGCAGATGCGCCTGGCGGGCAAGGGCGAACCCGGCCCGGGCGGTGCCGGCGACGCGATCGTGACGATCGAGGTCGCGTCCCACCGCTTCTTCGTGCGCGAGGGCGATGACGTGCGGCTCGACCTGCCGGTGTCGCTGGCGGAGGCGGTGCGCGGGGGCGCGATCCGCGCGCCGACGGTGGACAAGCCGGTGAACCTGACGATCCCCAAGGGCGCGAGCTCCGGCCGCGTGCTGCGGCTGAAGGGCAAGGGCTTCACCAGGAAGGACGGCGGCCGGGGCGACCAGCTGGTGACGCTGATGATCGAGCTGCCCGCCGACGACGCCGACCTGCAGCGGTTCGTCGAAGGCTGGGCCGCCGCCGATGCGCGCGATCCCCGCGCGGCGCTCGGTATGTGACGGCGGCACTGGCGGAACCCGGCGGTCGGGTAGTAGGGGTTGTCGCCATGACACAGGAAGCGAGCGCGACGTGAACGGATTGATGGCGGGCAAGCGCGGCCTCATCATGGGCCTCGCCAACGACAAGTCGCTCGCCTGGGGCATCGCGCGCAAGCTGGGCGAGGCGGGGGCGGA
>NZ_CAHJWW010000073.1 GCF_903643035.1 Sphingomonas bacterium
GCCACGGACGCGCGGCTAGGCGATGCGGATCATCGCCGGGCGCTGGCGCGGGCGCCTGCTCGTCGCGCCCAGGGGAGATGCCACACGTCCGACGGCCGACCGCGTGCGCGAGGCGTTGTTCTCGATGCTCGCCAGCCGACTGGGTTCGTTCGAAGGGCTTGCAGTGGCGGACATGTTCGCCGGATCGGGCGCACTCGGGCTGGAAGCCCTGTCGCGCGATGCGGCCACCTGCATGTTCGTCGAACAGGACGGCGCTGCGCTCGATGCGCTGCGCGGCAATCTGGCGGCTCTGGGCGCGACCGGTGATGTGCGTGCGCAGTCGGTGATGGCGCTGGGTCCGGCGACCCGACCGCTCGACCTGATCCTGATGGACCCGCCTTATGGCACTGGAGCCGCGTCGGTGGCGCTGGACAAGCTTCTGCGGCTCGGCTGGGTGTCGCCCGGCACCTGGATCTCCGTCGAGACCCGGCAGGACGAGCCCGTCAGGGCAACGGGCTTCGCGATCGACGTGGAGCGTGTCCACGGCAAGGCGCGCATCACCCTGCTGCGGCCAAGGGACTAAGGCCGGAGGTCAGCCTCCCGTCGGCCTGCGCGTCACATTCGCCGTCCGAGTCGCGGGCGTCACGCGCCAGACGGTATCGCCCAGGTCGTCAGCGACCAGCAATGCGCCAGCCTTGTCGATCGCGACGCCGACCGGCCGGCCCTGCGCCTGGCCCTTGGCGTCGATGAAGCCGGTGACGAACGGCTTGGGCTTGCCGACCGGCCGCCCCGCCCGGAACGGCAGATAGACGACCTGATAGCCGTTGTACTGGTCGCGATCCCAGCTGCCATGCTCCCCCATGAACGCCCCGGCGGCATATCCGGAAAGAAGCGGCGACTGGGAAAAGGCGACGCTGAGCACCGCAACGTGGCTGCTGAGGGCATAGTCCGGCGAAATCGCCCTGGCGACCATGTCGGGGCGTTGCGGCCTTACCCGCGGATCGACATGCTGTCCGTAATAGCTGTACGGCCAGCCGTAGAAGGCGCCGTCCTTCACCGACGTCAGGTAGTCGGGCACCAGGTCCGGCCCCAGTTCGTCGCGTTCGTTTGCCACGGCCCACAACTGCTTCGTCGTCGGCTCGAACCCGAGCCCGGTCGGATTGCGGATCCCGCTGGCGAAGATGCGGTAGCGGCCGGTCTCGCGATCGACTTCCCACACCGCGGCCCGCTCGCGCTCGGCGGCGGCGCCGTTCTCGGTCACGTTGCTGTTCGACCCGACGCCCACGTACAACAGCTTGCCATCCGGGCTCGCCACAAGGCTCTTGGTCCAGTGATGGTCGATCGGACCGCCCGGCAGGTCGAGCAGCCTGACCCCCGGCGCGGTGATCCGCGTCTGCCCCGCCTGGTATGGAAAGCGCAACAGCGCGTCGGTGTCCGCAACGTACAGGTCGTTGCCGACCAGTGCGACGCCGAACGGTGAGACGAGATGGTCGACGAACACCGTCCGCACGTCCGGCACGCCGTCGCCGTTGGTGTCGCGTAGCAGCGTTATGCGATTGCCGCCCTTCGCGCTCGAGCCGGCATAGCCCTGAACCCAGCCCATGATGAGGTCCTTGGGCCGCTCCACCGGCTCCACGCCCGGGCCGCTCGACTCGACCACGAGTTCGTCGCCGTCGGGCATGACGTAGATCTGGCGCGGGTGTTCGAGACCCGTCGCCAGCGGCTTGATCGTGAAGCCTGTGGGCACCGTCGGCGCCGCGCCGCGTACCCAGCCGACCGCCCTGGCGACGTGCATCGGCGGCAGGAGGTACTGGCGGGGTATCGGCAGCACCGGATTGGCGCCCATCTGGCTGGAGCGGTCGAAGGAGTCGCTCTTGGAACAACCGGCGAGCGCCGCGCCGGCCATCAGTGTCGCGGCAAGCGGAAGGACGATGCGCATCAGGCGACTCCCACACGATGGCGGTAGGTTAGCGAACGGCCCAGCCATAGCGTCGGCAGCAGGACCAGCACGGTGACGACCGACAGGATGAGGCCTTGCGGCACCACCGACGTCCATGCGTCGCGGCTGTGGACGAAGTTGTTGAACAGTCCGAGCACCAGCACGACGATCAACCCCACCGCCCGCCATCGCGCCGCCGCGATGCGCCGCACATCGGCGTGGCTCAGATCGATCAGCGCGATCAGCAGCGCAAGACTGCCGAACAGCTCGCCGAACGCCAGCAGCCACGCGGAAAAGTTGGTCCACTGCATGTCGGGCGAGCGCGAATAGGTAAAGTCGGTCAGCAGAGCGCCGACGAAGCACACCGCGGGTACCGCCATGAAGACGCCGAACAACGGCTGCCCGCCGATGCTGGCACGCGCGGGAGGGCTGGCGCGGAAGGCGGAACGGTTGCTCAAGGGAGAGACTCCTCGGTAAGGCGTAGCTGCCGCGCGGTCCCCATCCACTAGACGCGCCGGCCACGGCGCGGTTCCGGTGAACGTCGCGGTCGACGCGCGTTCACCCAACGGTAACGAAACTGTCCATCACCCGTTTCCGGCCCGCGGTCTCGAAATCGATCTCCAGCTTGTTGCCCTCGATCTGCGCGATCGCTCCATAGCCGAACTTCTGGTGGAACACGCGCATGCCCGGCGACAGGTCGGCGCGGCCCTTGTTGCCGATGCTGACGGCGGGCGCGCGGCTCTCGACGATGCGGACGGGCGCCGTGGAGAAGCCGCGCTGCCACTCGCCGCCGGGCTTCTTCGGATCCGGCGCTCCTGCGGGATTGCCGGCGGCGCGTTGCCAGCCGGGTCCCCTCCCCGTCCCGCGGCCGACGTCGGCGAAGGGGTCGGCATGTTCGGACCAGTTCGCGCGCCACAGGCTCTCGCCGCCCGCCATGCTGGTCTCCGCCTCGACATGCTCGGGCGGCAGCTCGGCGACGAAGCGCGAGGGGATGGACGACGTCCACTGACCATAGATGCGGCGGTTGGCGGCATGGAGGATGAACGCCCGGCGCCGGGCGCGGGTGATCGCGACATAGGCGAGCCTGCGCTCCTCCTCCAGCGACGCCGTCCCGCCCTCGTCCAGCGACCGCTGCGAGGGGAACAGCCCCTCCTCCCAGCCGGCGAGGAACACCGTGTCGAACTCCAGCCCCTTGGCGGCGTGGATCGTCATCAGCGTGACCTGAGGGTCGGTGCGCCCACCCTCGTTGTCCATGACCAGCGACACGTGTTCCAGGAACGCGCCGAGCGACTCATACTCCTCCATCGCGCGGACCAGCTCGGACAGGTTCTCCAGCCGGCCGGCGGCTTCCGCCGACTTCTCCGCCTGCCACATCGCGGTGTAGCCCGACTCGTCGAGCAATTGCCGCGCGAGCTCGGGGTGCGGCAGGTCGCGCGCGCGGTCGCGCCAGCGGGCAATGTCTCCGACCAGGTTGCCGAGCGCGCGCCGCGCCTGCGGCGTCAGTTCGTCCGTATCCAGGATGCGCGCGGCGGCGATCGTCAGCGGCGTGCCGGTCGAGCGGGCGAGCTGGTGCAGACGCGCCATCGCCTTGTCGCCCAGGCCCCGCTTGGGCACGTTGACGATCCGCTCGAACGCCAGGTCGTCGGCGGGCTGGTTGACGACGCGCAGGTACGCGAGCGCATCGCGGATTTCCGCCCGCTCGTAGAAGCGGAAGCCGCCGACGATCCGGTACGGCATGCCGATGGCGATGAACCGGTCCTCGAACTCGCGGGTCTGGTGGCCCGCGCGGACGAGGATGGCGATATCGTCAAGGCTCGCGCCATCGCGCTTCCGCCCCTCGATCTCCTCGCCGACGCGGCGCGCCTCCTCTGGCCCGTCCCATACGCCCAGCACGCGCACCTTCTCGCCGGCGTCCAGTTCGGTCCACAACTGCTTTCCCAGCCGCCCGCCATTGTTGGCGATGACGCCCGACGCCGCGCCCAGGATATGCGGTGTGGAGCGATAGTTCTGCTCCAGCCGGATCACGGTGGCGCCCGGGAAGTCGTGCTCGAACTTCAGGATGTTCTCCACCTGAGCGCCGCGCCAGGAATAGATCGACTGGTCGTCGTCGCCGACGCAGCACAGGTTGCGCCGCTCCTGCGCGAGGAGGCGCAGCCACAGGTACTGGACCGAGTTGGTGTCCTGATACTCGTCGACCATGATGTAGCGGAACCGCCGCTGGTACAGGTCCAGCACCTCGCGATGGGTCTTCAGGATCACCAGCATGTGCAGCAGCAGGTCGCCGAAGTCGCAGGCGTTCACCGACCGGAGCCGATCCTGATAGCGCGCGTAGAGGTCCGCGCCCTTGCCGTTGGCGAACCGCTCGCTCTCGCCGGCGTCGATGTCGCGCGGGATCAGCCCCTTGTTCTTCCACTCGTCGATCAGCCCGGCGAGGCTTCGCGCGGGGAACCGCTTTTCATCGATGTCGGCAGCGAGGATCAGCTGCTTCATCAGCCGCAACTGGTCGTCGGTGTCGAGGATGGTGAAGTTGCTCTGCAGACCCACCAGTTCGGCATGGCGGCGCAGCATCTTGGCGCCGATCGCGTGAAAGGTGCCGAGCCATGGCATCCCCTCGACCGCGTCCCCCACCAGCCGCCCCACGCGTTCCCGCATCTCGCGAGCGGCCTTGTTGGTGAAGGTTACGGACAGGATCTCGCTCGGCCATGCGCGACGCGTGTGGAGGAGGTGCGCCAGCCGCGCGGTGAGCGCCGCCGTCTTTCCCGTCCCCGCGCCCGCCAGCACCAGCACCGGGCCGTCGGTCGTCACCACCGCCTCGCGTTGCGCGGGGTTGAGGCTGGCGAGATAGGGCGGGTCCTGCGTCGCGGGCGCGGACAGGTCGGCGGGCTGGGTCATGCGCGAACAGCTAGGGAACGCGGACCCCCGGGGCAAGCCGCCGCTCTCCGTGCCACGGCCAGTCGGTCGCCCCCGACGCCCACAGCGCCCACCATGTTATCAGCGGCTGGAGCAGCAGCCGGGGGCCGTGATAGCCGATGCCAAGGCCGGTGTGGCCTCCCAGATCGTGGATCGCGTGCTTGATGTTCGCCGGGAACACGCACACCGCATAGGCCGCGAGCGCCCAGCCCGCCGCCACCCGCCACCGCCGCGTCATCAGACCGGCCGCGCCGGCAAGCTCGCACAGGCCCGTCCCGACCACCACCGCATGGGGGAACGGCACCCAGGCGGGCGTGATCCGCACCATCGCATCCGTCACGACAAGATGCGCCACCCCCGCCACCGCATAGAACAGCACCAGCGCTCCCAATGCGAGCCGTCGTGCCCTGCCGTCCGTCATGTTCCGGCTCCTACGCTGGCCCGGCTAGCGGGCCAAGGTCCGCCCCGCATGCCGGGAGTTGGGGCGGGACCTGCGGATCACATCGGTGCTTGCACCCTCCGGACAGACGGCGACCGGGTCCCCACGCGATACTCGCCGAACAGGTGCGGGGTGACGAAGGAGACGATCGTGGCGTATCGGCATCGCATCCAGGGAGCCCGCCGATGCCGTCATACCCGATCCGCTCGATCCTAGCCGCATCCGTGCCGCTCCTCATCGGCGCCTCGCCCGTCCCGCCGCTCTCGCCGGGCGCATGGACGTTCATCAGTACGCCGGTATCCGCCTCGCTCGACGGGCGCGTCCTTCACGACCTGCCGGTCGGGGAAATCACCAGCGAGACGACGTGTCTGACCCCGGCCCAGGCGACGGCGCCTGGACCGTGGCTGGCGCGCGATCTGTTGCACGACTGCACGCTGGACCGCGCCAGCGTCGCCGGTGGCCGGGTGGCGATCACCGGCCACTGTCCGCCGCCGACGCCCGGCTTCGCGGCGGGCACGCTACGCATCACCGGCCGCTACACCGCGGCGAGCTACGACCTGCGGTTCGCGACCGTCTCACCGGACCAGAACGGAACGATGGGGTTCGATGGGCTGATGACGGGCAAGCGTACGGGCAACTGCTCCTGACCTGTCGCGAAATGAACCGCGAACTCCCTTCCGCGTGCCCGAGGATGGAGGCGGGCAGCCTCAGCCCTTCTCCACCGCCATCAGCGTCACGTCGTCGTACCGGGCGTCGGCCGGATCGAACAGCTTGCTAGGAGAGAAGTGCCGCGGCGTGACGCGCAACGCGCCCAGCCCGGACAGCTTGAACGTGCCGACCTTCACCTCCTTTGGTGGCTTGCCGTCGCGTTCCAGCGTGATCGCGTCGACGTGCAGGTCGCCGTGGCGTGTGTAGAGAATGTGCGGCGCCAGCGTCACCTCCGCCATGTTGTAGGTCGCGGCGATCGCGAACTGCTTGACGATCGCCTCCAGCACGATCGCGGGCGCGGCCGGCGACGGCTCGGCGCGATCCTCGGTTGACGTGAGCTTCATGGCGGTCATCCTACCGGTCCTGCTGCATCGCAGCAACAACTACGGACGCGGCCTCGCGTTCCCGGCGGGAGGACGGCGTGACGGCGGCGGACATCATCGAGCGGCTGGCCCTGGCCGCTCATCCGGAAGGCGGCTGGTATCGCGAGACGGTCCGGCGACCCGCGCCGGGCGGCGGCCGCGACTCGCTGACGGCGATCCACTTCCTGCTCGACCGTGGGCAACGGTCGCACTGGCACCGGGTGGATGCGGACGAACTGTGGCTGTGGCACGCGGGCTCTCCGCTCGTGCTGAGGATGGCCGACGATGACGAGGTGACCGACCATCGGCTAGGTGGCGACGTGTTCGCCGGGCACGCGCCGCAGCTGCTGGTCCCGGCCGGCGCGTGGCAGGCGGCGGAGGCGCCGGACGGATGGGGACTGGTGAGTTGCGTCGTCGTGCCCGGCTTCGATTTCGCGGCGTTCGAGCTGGCGGCGGAGGGATGGTCGCCGGGCGGGTGAGCCCGCCCGGCCGGCGGCCTAGTGCCAGAAGATCAGCAGCAGGATGATTATCGGCAGCGGGATACCCAGCAGCCAGAACAATATACCCTTGCCCATCGATCTCTCCTCTTGATGGTTGCCCTTGCGGAACGACCCAGCCGCACCGCCGTTCCTTGGCCATCGTCGACGCAAGGATGTTGCCATGAGCGAGACCGCCGAGAAGTCCGACCCGGACCTTTGGGAAAAGGTGAAGGAGGAGGTCACCGCCGGCGCCAAGGGCGGACGCGAGGGCGAGTGGTCGGCGCGCAAGGCGCAGATGGCCGTCACCGAATACAAGCGACGCGGCGGCGGCTATCTGGGCAGGCGCGACCCGCACAACTCGCTGCACGAATGGACCGGAGAGGATTGGGGCACCAAGTCGGGCGAGAAGAGCGGCGACACGCACGAACGCTACCTGCCGAAAAAGGCGCGCGAGGCGCTGTCGGACGAGGAGTATGAGCGCACGACCAAGAAGAAGAGGGCGGACACGGAGAAGGGCAGGCAGTTCTCCGCCCAGCCCGGAGATGTCGCCGCCAGGACGCGCGAGTTCCGCGACCACCGCACCCGCACGGAACTGTACGCGGAGGCCAAGAAGCGGAACGTGCCAGGGCGGAGCAAGATGACCAAGGAGCAATTGGCGCACGCGCTGGCGGGCTAGGCGCCTTCCCGGCCCGTTCAGGCTCAGGAAGGGCCAAAAGGGAAAATGACTACCGCGCCGGCACCGTCGCCGGGTCCATCAGCTTCTGCGCGAAATACGTCATCTGCAGCGCCTGGATGCGGGCGCCCTGGGCGATGTCCGCGTCGCCCGAGTGGCCGCCGGCGGTGTCCTCGTAGAACAGGTACGGCAGGCCGTATTCCTGCATGCGCGCGGCGAACTTGCGCGCGTGTTGCGGCCCGACGCGGTCGTCCTTGGTGGTCGTCCAGATGAATGGCTCGGGATAGGCGACGCCGCGGCGCAGGTTCTGGTAGGGCGAGATCGTCTGGAGGAACGCGCGCTCGGCGGGCACGTCGGCGCTGCCGTACTCGTCCACCCAGGACGCGCCGGCGGCGATGTGCTCGTAGCGGATCATGTCGAGCAGCGGCACCTGGATCACCACCGCGCGCCACAGATCAGGGTGCTGGTTGAACTCGACCCCCATCAGCAGCCCGCCGTTGGAGCCGCCGTAGATGCCGAGCTTCGCCGGGCTGGTCAGCCGGCGCGCCTCCAGATCCTTCGCCACCGCCGCGAAATCGTCGTAGATGAGCTGGCGCTTGGTCTTGCGGCCCGCGTCGTGCCACGCCGGCCCGAACTCTCCGCCGCCGCGGATGTTGGCGAGCACGAAACTGCCCCCGCGCTCCAGCCACAACTTGCCGGTCGAGCCCGAATAGGTCGGCGTCATCGACACCTGGAACCCGCCATAGGCGGTCATGATCGTCTGCGTGCTGCCGTCGAGCGGCACGTCGCGGCGGTGGACGACGAAATAGGGTATCTTCGTGCCGTCGCTCGACGTCGCTTCATACTGGTCGACGATGTCGCCCGAGGCGTCGAACCTGGGTGGAAGCGTCTTGACCGCCGTCGGCTGGCCCGCCGCCGCGTCAAGCGCGTACAGTGTCGTCGGGGTCAGGAAGCCGGTGACGGACAGGTACGCGTGGTCGCTGCGGTCGGTGGTGGTCGCCACCCCGATCGTCGCGTTGTCGGGCAGGTCGATCTGGCGGTGCGTCCAGCCCGACGGGCCGGGCGTGTAGACGAAGGCGCGGCCGCGCACGTTGTCCGACACGACCAGCAGGCCGTGGTTGCGGGTCAGCGCCGCGCCCTCCACCGACTGGCGCGGCCCCGGCGCGAACACCACGGTGGGCTTCAGCACGCCGCGCTCCACCTCGGCGAGCGGGGCCGAGGCGATCGCGCCCGCGGGCACCGCGCCCCACGGATCGCTGGTGGAGAAGATCAGCTGTCCGTCGATCAGCCCGGTCGGGTCGGTGCGCGCGGGGATGTCGAGCTTCACCGGGCCGTGGGGCGTCACCAGCAGCGTCTCGGAGCCGAAGAAGGTCACCCCGCGCCGGATGAACGTCGCGCGATGGCCCTTGGCGTCGGTCAGCGCGTAGCTGCTGGTCGAGACCTGGTCCGTCGCCGCGCCGCGATAGACCTCGCGCGCCTGGTCAAGCGATTGCCCGCGCTTCAGCTCCTTGACGACGAACGGATATCCCGACTGGGTCAGCGTGCCGGTGCCCCAGTCGCGGCTGACCAGCAGCGTGTCCTTGTCTATCCAGGTCGCGTCCTGCTTGGACCTGGGCAGCGCGAAACCGTTCGCGACGAACTGGCCGGTCTCCAGGTCGAACTCGCGATAGCTCACCGCGTCCTCGCCGCCCTCCGACAGCGCGACGAGACACAGCCGCTCCTCGGGCTGTAGACAGGTCGCGCCCTTCCACACCCACGTCTTGCCTTCCGCGCGGCCAAGCGCGTCGAGGTCGATCAGCGTGGTCCAGTGCGGGGCGGCGGCGGCGTAGCCGGCTTCCGTCGTCCAGCGCCACAGGCCGTGAGGATGATCCTGGTCGCGCCAGAAGTTGAGCACGCGGCCATAGCTCAGGTCCGGGGCCGGGATGCGGTCCCTGGCCGACGCGATCGCGAACGCCTCCTGGTAGAAGGTGCCGTAACGCGGGTCGTTCTGGAGCCGGGGCAGCGACCTCGCGTTCTGCTGCTCCACCCAGGCGAGCGATCGCGCGCCGTCCTTGTCCTCCAGCCAGAGATAGGGATCGTCCGCCGGAGCGGCGGCGGCGTTGGTCGGATTCGGGGTGGGCGTCGTCATCCCCCGCGTCTGCGCGAGCGCGGGGCTCGCCGCAAGCAGTCCGGCCAGGAACGTCCCCGTCAGCAATCCCGCCAGCATCCGCATTCGACTTTCCTCTCGATCCCGTGACTTGACGCGCGAGTGTGGCGGGCGGAAGCGCGCGGCACAATGCCGATCACCTCCGAACCCGCCACCGCCCCGGCCGACGGCCTGCCGCTGCCGCGCCGCTACGCCGCGATCGCCGCTTTGTGCTTCGGCACCGCGCTCGTCATCATCGACGGCGGCGTCGCCAACGTCGCCCTGCCGACGATCGCGCGCGACCTGGACGTCGCGCCCAGCGCGGCTGTGTCGATCGTCACCGTCTATCAGCTGATGCTGGTCATGCTGATGCTGCCGTTCGCGGCGCTGGGCGAGCGGATCGGGCTGAAGCGTATGTACCAGCTCGGCCAGCTCATCTTCACCGTCGCGACCCTGCTGTGCTTCTTCTCGCGCAGCCTGCCGTTCCTGCTCCTCGTCCGCGCAGGCCAGGCGATCGGCGCGGCGGGCACGCTGGGCGTGTCGGCGGCGCTGGTCCGGCATACCTATCCCGCCAGGCAGCTCGGCCGCGGTCTGGGCATCAGCTCGGTGATCGTCGCGAGTTCGGCGGCGGCGGCGCCGACGCTGGGCGGCCTGGTCCTGAAGTTCGCGCCGTGGCCTTGGGTGTTCGCAAGCGCGATCCCGTTCGCGCTCGCCTCGCTGTTGCTTGGCCGCGCGCTTCCCGATCCGCCGGCCAGCGACCGCCGCTTCGACGTGGGGGGGCGCGGTGCTGTGCGCGGCGATGTTCGGGCTGGTGATCGGCGGGGCGGAGACGGCGGTGCATGGCGACAGCCCGGTGGTATCGGCGGCGATCGTGCTGCTGGGCCTGCTGGTCGGCAGCTACTACGTGCGGCGCGAGCGGCATACCGCCAACCCGATCCTGCCCATCGATCTGTTCGGCAGGCCGGTCATCGCGCTGTCGATCGTCGGCGCCTACACCGCCTTCATCGCCAGCCAGGTGCTGCTGATCTCGACGCCGTTCCGTCTGACCCAGCAATTCCATCTGTCGCCCGCGCTGGTCGGCGCGGCCATCGCGCCGTGGCCGCTCACCAACATGATCGTCGCGCCGCTCGCGGGGTGGCTGTCGGACAGGGTTCCGGCGGGCGTCCTCGGCGGGATCGGCATGGGCGTGTCGATCGCTGCGCTGCTGCTGCTGGCGTTCCTGCCCGCGGACGCCGGCTATTGGGATATCGCCTGGCGCATGGCGCTGTGCGGATCGGGGTTCGGCACCTTCCTGCCGCCCAACGCCCGCCTCATCATCGGCTCGGCCCCGCGCGAGCGGGCGGCGGCGGCGGGTGGACTGGTGTCGACCGTCCGCCTGCTGGGGCAGACGACGGGGGCGACGACGGTCGCGGCGCTGCTGGCGATCGGGATCGGCGCGGGCTCCGCCCCGCCGCTGGTC